>ONYS01000027.1 GCA_900322095.1 uncultured Prevotella sp. | reverse complement strand
CTGGCTGATCCTGCTTGGACAGCTGATGCTGACTTTCAGCAGTACGGCGATAGACTTCATCCGACGTTGGCTGCTGCTCCACATCTCCATGCGCATCAATATCTCGTTGGTGAGCGACTTCTTCATCAAATTGCTCAAGCTTCCCATGTCGTTTTTCGATACCAAGTTGATGGGCGATCTGATGCAGCGCATGGGAGATCACAGCCGTGTGAACGGTTTTCTCACCGGCCAGACGCTGGGCATAGCCTTCTCGCTTTTGTCTTTTGTAGTGTTCTCGGTGGTTCTGTTCCTCTACAATAAGCTCATCTTTGGTATCTTCCTTCTCGGCAGCATACTCTACGGCGCATGGATGATGTTGTTCCTCCGCCGGAGAAAGGTGCTCGACTATGAACTTTTTGAGCAGCAGGCCATCAACAACAACAAAACCTATGAGTTTCTCACCTCTATGCAGGAGATAAAGCTCCAGGACTGCGAGCAGCGACGCCGCTGGGAATGGGAGGACGTGCAGGCCGACCTCTTCGGCGTGCAAATGAAGTCGTTAAAGCTGCAGCAGATGCAGGAGGCCGGAAGCATACTCATCAACGAGGTGAAGAACATCGTCATCACGGTGGTAGCAGCCGCAGCCGTTATCCACGGCCAGATGACCCTTGGCATGATGCTTGCCGTGCAGTATATCATTGGCCAGCTGAACTCACCCGTGGAGCAGTTGATGAGCTTCTTCTACTCACTTCAAGATGTCAGGATAAGCCTTGAGCGAATCAATGAGATACACCGCATTGAGGACGAGAACGGAAAGACGGGGTTGGCGACCACCCTTTCGGATGACAATAAGGGGATAGACATTAACGGCATCATGTTCAAATACGACCCGCATGCCTTGACCAAAACCTTGGACGGCGTGACCCTTCATATCCCCAAGGCTAAGGTGACGGCTATTGTGGGTGCCTCGGGTAGCGGCAAGACCACGCTCGTGAAGTTGATGTTAGGATATTATCCTGTATTGGAAGGACAAATCAACATCGGCGGCGCCGACATCAACACGCTCAATAAAAAATGGTGGCGCCGACAGTGCGGGGTGGTCATGCAGGACGGGATTATATTCTCGGAGAGCATCGCCCGCAACATCGCTGTCGACGATGGTGACATAGACAAGCAACGGCTCCTGAAGGCCGCACAAATAGCTTGTATACACGACTATGTGATGTCGCTTCCGCTGAAATACAATACTAAGACAGGCCGCGACGGCGTAGGGCTGAGTCAGGGACAGAAGCAGCGTATACTCATTGCCCGTGCCGTGTATAAGAATCCCGACTTCATCTTCCTTGATGAAGCCACCAACTCTCTTGATGCGAACAACGAACGGGCTATCGTGGAAAATCTCGACAAGTTCTACAGGGGCAAGACCGTTGTCGTAGTTGCCCACCGCCTGAGCACAGTCAGGAATGCCGACCAGATTGTCGTCATTAATCACGGGCGGGTCATCGAGACGGGTAACCACGCGACGCTGACAGAACGGCGAGGGGCGTACTATAATCTTGTAAAAAACCAACTTGAATTGGGCAACTGAACATGGACATGGAAAATAAGGAGTTTGACAATATAGAGCTTCGGAGCGACAAAGTGCGTAACATCATAGGCATGGTGCCACCGTGGCTGGTGCGCACTGGAACAGCTGTCATTTCGTTAGTAGTCGTAGCCTTGGCTTTTGTGGCCTACTCTGTACACTATCCGATAACGGTAGAGGCACAGGGAGAAATAAAAGGCAAAGACTCTCTCGAATTTCTAGTCCCTTACAAATACATTTATCTTTTCAAAGAGCCAAGGAACCTGTTGGTCTGCTACGAGGGGAGAAGCGACGAAGATCTGCCTTCGGTTTATTCTGTAGCCAGTTATGATGCCAAACTGCTCAGCATTGGGGGCACCAACTATTTCCTCGCTAAAGCTTATGTGGGCTCAGACTCCACTAGGATACAGCCTGGCCAAAAGGCTGAAGTTAGAATTGTTGTCAGCGATAGAACGCTCTGGGAGCAAGTGGTATGGAAATAGCGACAGGCACTCCTATAATTATTGAGTGGGAGTTGTGGTTCGCAGAATAGTTACTAAAAATAATTCTTGAAAAATGAAAATGCAATCAATTTATATTATATTTTTACTTGTGCTGTTTTCTCAGTTGTCTATGGCGCAAGAATACGCGCAGCATTTAGTTGTTCATCTTCAAGTGAGTTTTGATGACCATGCAGACATAGGAGCGCCTTATCGAAGAATGCCTGGCAGAGATATAACTGTAACATTGTGTGGCACGAGTATGAATTTTGTAGGTGAGGGGACTCTATCCGTTGATATTCCTCAGCTTACAAGCGGTAGCTATTTTTCTAACACTTAAAAGGAAAGATTGCATTTTGGGGGGATTCAATGTCTATAATGAAATGTAGATATGAGATCCATGTATTATAATTTCTGTATATTCAATTTCAACTGTCATGCGAAAAATAGTTTGCATCTTTATTATCCTAACTGTCGTATCTTGTACCCTTTCAAATAAACCCAAAGACTTGGCAAGGGCCGAATCACTTGTCGATTCATTGCCGGATTCAGCCATGATTGTTCTTTCAGAAATCCATGGCGAAGCCAAAAATTACACCGAAGGCTACAGAATGAGGTATTTATTGGTGTATGCTGAGGCCATGAATAAGTTGTATGTTCCTATGGATACGGTTAAGTTCATGCCTGATGTCTTGCGCTATTTTGAAAAGCATGGGTCCGATAGAGATTTATGCAATGCTTATTATATGATGAGCTGCGTATATAGGGATAAAGGCGACAACCCTATGGCCTTGAAATATTTACTTGATGCAACATCCTGTGCGGATACAACGAGTGGACAAGCTGACTTTATGTTGTTATCAAAAATTTACAGCCAGATCGGTGTATTGTTCTACAAACAAAGATTACCTAAAAGGGCTAATCCGCATGGAATACCAGCAGAGCCTGCGCCATACATGCCAGCGACACGCTCACGGCCATACAGTCAATAGAACTTAGTGGTTATGCCTATATGCTTTTAGGAGAAAAGGATTCTTCTTTGTATATGGCAGAAAGGGCTTATCAAGAATATAAGAAAATCGGCAAAGAAAACTATGCCGCAGTTTTACTTAGCACCTTGATAGAACATTATTTAGAGAAGGGGAATTTAAAAAAAGGAAAAGAACTGATATCTGAATACTTTGATAAGTCCGGGGTTGTTGACAGACATGGAGATGTAAAGCCGGGTCATGAGATGATTTACCATCTATTAGGTAAGCTTTATGAAGTGGATCACAAACCGGATTCTGCTGCCTATTATTATAGAAAGCTCATCTCACAGGCAACGCGCCTTAACAGCCTGGAGAGTGGTTATCGCGGCTTGCTTGATGTTTTTTCAGAAAAGGGTGTCGCAGATTCTGTGACCAAATATGCCAACTTGTTCGCAGATACTAAAGATTCATCAAGCCTTTTGCTCTCGGCAGCAGACATTAATCGAGCGCAGGCTCTTTATGATTATACTGAGTATCAAAAAAATGCGAATGAGAAGTCTTTGGACAACAATCGTCTGATTATTATCCTGGTATGCTTGATGACAATGTTTGCCATCATCTCTTTGAGCCTATATGTATATATTAAACACCGAACCGCAAAGAGACAAAAGTATATTCAGGCATTGAGCGACAATTACGCAGACACAATGAGACTTTACAGACAAGCCTTGACCGACATGAAGATAATGGAACTTAATTTTGAAGATGCAAAAAAGGCGAAGTCTGAGGAAATAGAGAAGCTACACCAAGCATTATCTACATATTCGGAATACTCAAACGAAGCAGATTGGGATGCCGAGCAGAGTTTGATGGCTAATTCCGTAGTCATCAGACTCCATGAGCATGCAAAAATGGGAAATGCGGCCACGGCAAGTGAGCGGTCTGATCTTATACTCTTGACAAGTGAATTTTTACCTGATTTTTATCGTTATATTACCAATGATACGTTGGGCTTATCTGAGAGGGATGTCTTTGTGTGCGTATTGACACGGTTGCATTTTATTCCTTCTGAAGTTGGAAACTTGCTCGGTATAAAAAAGCAGAGTATTACCAATCTACGCTCAGACTTGAATAAAAAGTTGTTTGGAGAATCCGGCGCCAAGTCATTCAATTCAAACATTTACCGAATTTGAATTCGCGTTCATCTTTCATTTATTTTCTTGTTAATATCAGTTAATCATACTCTCTTTGTGTACTTTATGTACTTTTCCTCGAAAGAATACAAAAGGCTTCACTATATCCGTGAACAAAATGTACTCAAATTTGTTCGGAAATTGTTGATTTTTTTCTATATTTGCAAACGACATTATTCTTTTATTATAAATCTAAACGTTATGAAGAGACTAATCTTTAATCAAGAAGAACTGAGTGAGCTCGAGGTTCTCCAAATCAAAGGAGGTGGGTCTGACGATACTGTACCAACAGTCCAGTACGCGTGTGGTAATTCTGCTATAGGCTGTGGTGGTGGCGTCACACAGCTCTATTGTATGAATTATACAATCGGGTGTGGCTCCTCGGAGCCTCTGCCTCATCCTGATAAGCCCAAGCCTTCTAACTAAGGCTTTTGGTGATATGTGGCTTTTGGCTTACTGATTCTTTGCATTTGATTTACCTTGGGACCAAGGTAAATCAAATGCCTAAAAAGTATAAATATGAAAGTTAGCAAGTACAATTATTTCGTCTACGACGAAGGCTTTTCCTACTGGTTTAACGGAGTATCCCGTAATTTCTTCAGACTTTCACGAGGTTTAGGAATGAAAATGGAGACTCTGATGTCTGACTTAGATAACCTGCGGGATACTTCAAGTACATTTTATGATAAGCTAAGTCAAGGCGGTTTCATCATAAATGATGATGTAGATGAATTAGACTTACTTAAGCATAAGGCGAAGGAGATTGTTAACAGCAAAGATTACTTCCTTGTTATAATACCCACATTAAACTGTAATTTTAAATGTTGGTATTGTATCCAGAATCATATACCTTCCGTCATGTCTTTACAAACGCTTGATAATATAAAACGGCATATCGACTATATGGTTGAAAAGAAGGGTATAACTTCTTTGCATATTGATTGGTTTGGAGGTGAGCCTTTTATGTATCTCGAACAAGTTGTAATTCCCATAAGCCGTTATGCTATTGATAAATGCCATCAGGCTGGTATTCCTTTCGTAAACGGGGCCACTACAAATGGATATTACTTAGGAGAAGAAACCTTGAATATATTGAAAGAACTTCATTTTTCTCAATTCCAAATTACTTTGGATGGAGATAAATCATTTCATGACAAGGTAAAATATCAGGAAGGCTGTGTGTCAGCATTTGATCATGTCCTTACAAATATAAACAGAATTATTAATAACGATGATAAAGTATTATTGTACTTGAGAATCAATTATACTCATAGCACTCTTACATCGAAGATAGTTGAACAAGTAAACCGCTTTATAAGTAAGGAGAACAGAGGAAACATTGTAATAACCCCCAAAAAGGTTTGGCAAGAGGCTGTAGATAAGAAATTTGCAAAAACTCTTAAAACAATATTAGACTTGTTTTCTGAATCTGGATATAATGTATCAAGAATTTCTTTGCCTTCTTTTACGCCTTGCTATGCAAGTAAAGTATATTATAATGCCATTAATTTTAATGGCAATGTAGTAAAATGTACAGCATGCAATGACTTGTACGACAAGGAACCCAAAGGAAGACTAAAATCGGACGGAACTATTTACTGGTCTGATGATTTTGACGTAAAGTATCAGGCCTTAACGTATGAGAATAGTAAATGTGTCCGATGCAAGTATCTGCCAATTTGTATGGGACCGTGTCCAAGAAATTATTTATTGGGGAAGACGGAGTGTAAGTATAAAAGCGAAGATGTTGAGATAGAACAATCTTTGCTGGAATTTCTAAAACAACAATTCTAAAACTAAACAATGCTATGACAAGAAAACCAAACATTATCTTATTCGTGTGCTTTCTCTTCATGGTGCCTATGTCAGCTCTCTCGCAGGATAGCTTGAAAACTTCTAAGGATAGCGTAATGAAAGAAATCCAAATGAAGGATTTTGTTGTGACGGGAGACAATATCATCAGCCGAGGCGATCATCAGATCCTCTTCCTGACGAAAGAAAACCGCATGTTCGGTACCAATGCCCTGGATGCTGTGTCGTCGCTGAGCCTCTTTTATCCGCAGCTGAATGCCAAAAATCTTTTGTCCTACGACCAGAAGGAGATCCTCATACTCATCAACGGTGTCCCATCCTCGGCGATGGACCTGAGAGGGTTCAAGGGCTCCGACATCAAGCATGTGGAATACTACAATGTGCCGCCTCCAAAGTATATGGCGCTAACCTCGGGGCCCGTCGCCAACATTGTGATGAAGAGAAGGCACGACCAACTGTATACAGCATATGCCAACACTCTCAACTCCTTCACTACGGGCTACGGGACCAACCAACTGAACCTGGCCTATACCGACTCGCTGAACATGGTGAGGGTGAACTATTCCAACGACTACCGCAATATACACCATATCGAAACTACTTTTGAGGACGCGTTCGGCAGTGCTTCAAAGACGCTATATTCGGGCGACCGGCAGAAGTATATGGGGTTCTACAATGGGGTGCAGGTCTCCTATCAGAGATTTCAAGGCCCCCATCTGCTGAACATAAAACTGGGCTATGATTTCGATCCGAGACACCAGTATAATCCTACTAATCTGAAGGAATACATCGGCAACGACGTCTTCTCCGGGCACCGCGACGACACCCTCTCCACCCGTTCCAATTCATACGTGGTGGATCTCTTCTACCAGCTGACCTTACCCAAGAGACGGTCGCTGGCTTTCAATGTCGTGAACACATTCACCCACTCCCGATCGGACAATATGATTTACGAATCGTTCGAGGGGAAGGGGAGAGATTATTATGTGGCCAACAGGATACGCAATCGAATCTACTCGCTCATTGCCAACGCCACTTATCATTCGCCGTTCGCTGGAGGCTCTCTCAGTGCCGGTGCGTGGTATAGTGGCGCATATATGCGCCAGGAGTCCGGAATCGCGGTCTACAGACCGGAGAACCATAACCTGTTTCTTTATTCCGGTATCTACTGGAACGTGAAGACCGTGAACCTCTATCCGTCGGTGGGCATGCAGTACATCCACCAGACAAGCGCAGAGAGAAACCGCAATTATACGGCTCCGTATGTGAGGTTTTATGCTGACTGGTGGCCGCAGAAAAAGCTGAAAGGCTTTACGGTGCAATTGACCATGCAGCTGCAAGTGGAGAACCCCTCGCTGAGTGAGCTTACCTCCTCGGTGACGGCCAAGACCTACAATTTCTATACAATGGGGAATCCCAACCTGAAGCAGAGCCTTTATTACAACGGAAAACTTGCCGTGGCCTACTTCAAGCCTCAAAGCCAGGACTATATCTCATTGCAGTACATTCCGAGTTATTACAATTCGACCTATGTGTCTGTTTTGTCGGTGGAAGGCAATCAGGCAGTCCTGCGGCCTGAGCGGACAGGAAGCCTATTCAACAACCTTTGGCAGTTGTTTGCGCGCAAACAGATAGGCAAATGGTTCTCGCTCAATCCCTACGTAACGTATAACTACAAACGGTATGACACACCATCAGAGGCAGTGCGTCTGTCCTATTTAAGATATGGCGGTGCCCTTATTTACAACACCCCGAAAATGTCGATAATGGCTTCGGCCAATTCTCCGGTTAAAGACAGGAGAGGCGACCTTACGGTAAAAAGCAGCGCACAGTATTCATTCAGCTTTATCTATAAGTACAAGGCTTGGTCGGTGGGCATGCGGTGGAACTATGCCGGCAAGGGAGAGATTACGAAGGGCAGTATTCCCGGTTTCCAGTATCGCGAGGAGAGTACTTGGAAGCCCATGAGGAATATGTTCAGCCTGACGGCAACGTGGTCGTTCTCTCACGGACGTTCGAGACAGCATCCGTCTAAATCGCTGAACAATTCATATTCCGACAACGGACTCACGAAGTTCAATGAGCCCAAGCCTGCTCAATAAGACCCTCTCTAACTATCCCGAAAAGTAAAGACCCTCTCTAACTATCCCTAAGAGGGAGAGAACGCAAATACCACGGGAGACTGTGAGCCCTGAAAGGGCGACATAGAGTAGGATAGGGCGTTAGCCCTATCATTTCGGAAGGTTGGGGGATAAGAAGCCCTGAAAGGGCGACATAATTCCATATCAGATGTTGTCTCTATTTATGGACCAGTTGAATTTTTCCGTGGATGATGATTAAAAGGAAAATAGTCATGTCCACGCTTCAGCTTCTGGGGAGCTATTGGCCTAAGCCGTGTGGGACGTCCTGGCGAGCAAGCTCGCCGTCTGCCCCACATGGCTTAGGCCCATCCCTATCGGAATAGAAGCCTTGACATGACGAAAATCGCTTTGCGGAAAATTGCATACGCATAAAATACTAACCGATAATCTACGTTTTTATCTGGCTTTCTAAATCATTGGATTAAATATTTTATGCGTATGCAATTTTACGCGAAGCGATTTTCTCTCATCCTTAGCGCTGAGCCCGTAGGGTTGTTGGTTTGTGGGGGAAGTCTGGGCGGAGAGAACGCGAAACGGACTCATCGCACAGACTCTCCCCGCAAACCAACAATAGGCTTTAGCTTAAGCGCTGAGGATGAGATTTTCCTCCAAATTATCCACGGAACTTTTAACCTGCGCCGTTTCTATTTTATCCGTACCTTAACTTTCGCACGCTGTGTTATCTCGGTTCTCGTCTTGCTTATCGATGGTTGCTGACGACCGTCAGCAAGTTGTGAGGCGACCGTCAGCAAGTTGTGAGGCGACCGTCAGCAATCGAAGACAGCCCACATTCAAATGCCCGGTTCGCGGCAATTCACTCACCACCGCTCGTTGCTAGCAGAATGGCGTTGGCGCTTTGTCGAAGGTAGGCGCGCAAGCCGTCGTCGGAGATCACCTCGATGTCGTTCATCAGGCCGATGGCGAAGCGGCCGATACCGACATAGCTCGTCACGTCGGTCTCGAAACGCCAGAGCTGGTCGTCGACACGGTGCAGGGCACTGGCGGCACGGGGATATTCCTCGCGCAGGAGATTGGCCGAGAGCACGCCGAGAAGCAACACCACATGGTGGCGGGTCTCACCGCTGAAGTTGAAAACGTCGGTGTAGGGACGGTGGTGGTCTTGCTCATTGCCCCACTTCAGATGGTCGGTGACGATGACATCGCGCATGCGGGCCACCTTGAAGGTCTTGTTGCGGTGGGTCGTAACCTCAAAGCATTCCACGTCGGTGTCGTTGTTCGACAGCGCATAAGGCTCCACGAGCCGGTTCTGCACCGTGCGGCTGTGGGCCGACATGTAGTCCACGAGCATCGCCGCCTTCTTGTGCTCAATGGCATAGCTGAGGCGCTCAAGGTTATGGGCCAGCCGGTCGTGGAGCGGCTTATCGGCAAAGGTGCTGATGTCGTAGAAGCGTTCAAGCTTGCCACGTACCGCCTCGGAGAGCTCCGAACGCTCGGCGCCACTGGCCAGGCGATAGAGGTAGACAGCTTCGGACACGGTAAAACTGACGTTGCTCACCAGATGGCTGATAAACTCAGAGTCGGTGCCGACGAGATAATGGTCGCCCCGATGAAGGAGGGTGAATCCGTTGTTGCGCAACAGTTCGAAATAATAGAATACGGTGCGGCGGGTGATACCAAGCAGGCGCTCCAGTTCGTCGATGGTAGTACCGGCGGGACTGGTGAGACGGCTGATGATACGTAGTAGGTTGGCAGGTGATTGTAGGCTCATAGGCTTGTATAGATTGTTATTTAGAGAATTCAGGGAAAGGCAGCATAGGCTCATTGTCGAGCAGCCGGAACGACCGGCGATGATAGGGCGAGGGGCCGTATCGTCGGATGCCCTCGCGGTGCTTTCGGGTGGGATAGCCCTTGTTGCTGTGCCAGTCGTACATCGGGTATTCTTCGGCCAGCCGGTCCATATAGTCGTCGCGGAAGGTTTTGGCCAGGATGCTGGCGGCGGCAATCGGTTGGTATTTTCCGTCGCCCTTTATAATAGTGGTATAAGGCAGGTCGCGGTAAGGATCGAAGCGGTTGCCGTCGATGATGAGCGCCTCGGGCCGCACGCTGAGCTGGTCCAACGCCCGGTGCATGGCGAGGAAAGAGGCATGCAGGATGTTCACCTTGTCGATTTCCTCGGGTGTCACCTCCCCCACCGCCCACGCCACGGCATCACGCTCAATCTCTTCGCGCAGGGCATAGCGCTGATGGGGAGTGAGCTTCTTGGAGTCGTTGAGACGGGGATTGTCGTAGCCGGGCGGAAGGATGACGGCTGCGGCAAACACGCTTCCTGCCAGACAGCCCCGGCCGGCCTCGTCGCAGCCCGCCTCTACCTTATTTATATAATAGTGACTTTCCAGCATCGATGTCTTGTCTTTATAATGTTAACTGAAAAATTGCCGGGATATTATATCGCGTCCGTCGATTTTGGATAGCTGCAAGAGCCGCACCGGAAATATTTACTCTCGGAAGCGGGGAACAATCATTATTTTAGTGAGGAACAATCACGCGTGACAAATGTCACTTTTGTTCGTGACAAATGTCACGCTCGTTCGTGACAAATGACACGTTCGCTCGTGACAAATGTCACGTTCATTCGTGACAAATGTCACGAGACATCAAGACCTTGTTATTACGAAATATATCCAGAGATGTAGCCTGCTAATATTTGCCTCTGGGCTGAATATCGATTATCTTTGCAGTGATAAATCGATTCCACTCATTGCATGGTAATCTGGCGATTGAAAACACAACATTTAATACTATGGAAATAAAATACGAACTTCACAAAATCAAAAACGCACAGGGCACGGGCAAAAGCCGCGTGTTCGTGCAGCTGAGAAACAAGAAGGCTCTGACAACAGAGGACCTATTCCGTGAAATTCAAGACTCCTGCACGTTGAAGGTCTCGGACGTGAAAGCCGTGATGACCGAAATCCGGGACATCGCCATTCGTGAATTGTCGGAGGGAAAAAGATTCTATCTGCCCGAGATAGGCTATCTGTCGCTGAGCGTGAGCAACACACCGCTCTCCAGAAAGCCCAACGGAACGATTACGGGAAAGGACATCTGTCTGCGCAACATCAACTTCCATCCTGAAAAGAAGATGCTTACCGAGTTGAGACGCAAAGTAAGTTTCATCAAGTCGGGCGACTCCAGCGTCTCAGTTCAGTATGGCGAAGAGGAGCTTTGGGGCAAGATGAAGGCCTACCTCTCCACCCACCGCGACATCACCCGAGAGGCAATGCGCTCCGAGTTCGGCCTCAGCGAATACAAGGCCAAGCAATGGGCCGAACACTTCGTTGAGAGCGGTCGCCTGAAGAAGGAAGGCTCGCGCCATATCATCTACTTCTTATAAGCAAGACGGCAGGGGCTTAGGTTATAAGTTCAGCGTAAATTGTCTTGAATTTTAGCAATGGAAATGTCTCATTCGAAAAAGAAGGCCTCCCAGCCATCACAGAGCGTGACGACGGGAGGCCATTATCATTAATCCTATTGAAGTTCTCTATAACCTGATATATTATTACTTAACCTTGTCCAGAAGTTCCTGTGGCAGTTGGGGCATGGCGCCCTCCTGCGTGCAGACGCAGGCGCTGACCTCCACGGCCAGACGGTGAGCTTCGGTGATGGGCATGCCGGAGAGGATGGCTGCGGCAAAGCTGCCGGTGAAGCTGTCGCCGGCGCCAACGGTGTCGACCACATCCACATGAGGCGTGGGCTGGAAACTCTTCTCGCCGGGAGCAAAGACGTAACTGCCGTTGACACCACAGGTGAGGACGAGCATGCGCAGATTGTACTTGCCGAGGATGAGCCAACACTTGTTTCACACAGGAGTTATGTGCAGTGTGTAGTAGAAGCGGCGGTATTCCTGTCGCCGAATAACTTACTTCTGAAGCGCAATCCAATCTTTTTCGTGGACGGCAGGACTGCTGTCCTTCCTAATTATAATAGTTTTTTTTCTTGGTCGTGAGGAATGACGACCCTCCTAATTACAATCGATTTTCTTTCTTGTTAAGGTGACGTTCGTCACGGATCATTGTGAAGCGACGGTCGCGACATATTTATATATAAACGCGATTATCGATGCTTTCTGACGGTCGTCTAATAATCGCCCGACGTTCATCGGAAAGCAACTAGCCGGCAATCTATCATCAGCGAGCGCCCTACTCGTTAACAATACCAAAGATTCGTTATATCTCTGAAAAAGGGAATAGGGTAATTTGCTGACGTGGGAAATTATTGTTATATTTGTAAAAGTACCTGTCCGATAACCAGTTCTTTACAGGCCACCGAGACAGATACCATCTCCAATCGCAACACATTCACATATCAACCAATTCTACAATTCATATATGACGATAACCCTCATCACACTGGCACTCACCATCATCTTCTTCATCTGGGGACGGATAAGAAGCGACATTGTGGCACTCTCGGCACTCGTCGTGCTGATTGTCTCCGGCATTCTGACACCCACCGAAGCACTGGCGGGATTCTCCTCGTCGGTCGTGGTCATGATGGCCGGACTGTTTGTAGTGGGCGGTGCCATACTGCAGACCGGTCTTGCCCGCGCTGCCGGCAACCGGATGATGGGCATGGCAAAGGGCAACGAGACCAAGGCCTTCCTCCTCGTCATGCTCACGACATCCTTCATCGGCGCCTTCGTCAGCAACACCGGCACCGTGGCGCTCATGATGCCCATCATCGTCAGCATGGCCGCGCAGGGCGGCTTCAGCAGTTCGCGGCTCCTGATGCCCCTGGCCTTCGCAGGCAGTCTGGGCGGCATGCTCACGCTCATCGGTACACCGCCCAACCTCGTGGTCAGCGAGGAGCTCGAACGGAACGGTCTTCAGGGACTCTCGTTCTTTTCCTTCCTGCCCGTGGGTCTGACCGTGATTGCCATCGGCATCGCCTTTCTGCTGCCCATGAGCAAAACGCTGATCAAGAAACAGAAGAGCCGCAAGGGGAAGAACAAAGGCAAATCGCTCGACGACCTCGTGGAGGAATATCAGCTCAACGACAACCTCTACCGCTATCGCGTGCCCGCGGGCAGCCCTATCGTGGGAAAGAAGGTGAGTGAGCTCGACCTGAAAAACCGTTTCGGCGCCACCATTCTAGAGATACGGAGCGAGAAAAAGAATGCACTGGGCATCATGCGCGACATCAGTCAGAGCATCGTCTCGGGCGACACCGTCGTTGAGAACGGCGACATTCTCTACTTCATCGGGAAGCGGGAGGACATGAAATGGATGGCCGAAAGCTACAGTCTGCGCCGGGAGAAGGGCGCCTCGCTCGACTTCTACGACATCGGTCTGGCGGAGATTGTCGTGCTGCCCAACTCGAAACTCGCGAAGACAAGAATCCGCGACTCCAGACTGAAGGAGAAAAACAAGGTCAACGTGCTGGGCATTCGGCGTGGCGACGAGTACATCTTCGACAATCTCGGCGACATGAAGCTCAACGGCGGCGACGTGCTGCTCGTGCAGGCCCAATGGGACGACCTGCTCTCGCTGAACTCAGACGACAACAACTGGGTGGTGCTGGGTCATCCGCGCAACACCATCACCAAGGCCACGCTCGACTACAAAGGATCCACCGCAGCCGCTATCATGCTGCTGATGATTGTGCTGATGGTGACGGGCTGGGCCGCACCCGTAACGGCCGTGCTGATAGCCACCCTGCTGACCGTCCTCACCGGCTGTTTCCGCAAGGTGGAGGACACCTACAAGACCATCAACTGGGAAAGCATCATCCTCATCGCTGCCATGATGCCCCTGTCGACAGCGCTGGAGAAGACGGGCGTGTCGGCCATGGTGTCTTCCTCGCTCGTTGAGACCCTGGGCGGATTCGGTCCCTACGCACTGCTGGCGGGCATCTACTTCACTACGTCGTTGATGACCATGTTCATCAGCAACACGGCAACGGCTGTGCTGATGGCGCCCATAGCCATGGTGGCGGCACAACAGCTGGGCGTGAGTCCCTATTCCTTCCTGATTGCGGTGACGCTGGGAGCCAGCATGTGCTTCGCCTCGCCCTTCTCCACCCCACCCAACGCACTGGTGATGAAGGCCGGCCACTACACGTTCATCGACTATATTAAGGTAGGTTTGCCCCTGCAAGTTATCATCGGCATCGTGATGACCTTCGTGCTGCCGCTCATCTGGCCTTTCTGACGCCGTAAGCTGCAGCTTCTATCCTTGGGCCTGCCCCACCCTATTTTTAGCCTTTGCGCTCGCTCCCTTGCAGTTACTACAGAGGACAGGCGCAAAGGCTGACTGCTTTTTACCAGGATATAGAATCGGCATCCGCCCCCTACGGGAGCCCGAGTGCAACTCGCGAGGCACATTATTTCATAATTCAATGAAAATTTAACAGGGAATATAAGCAGATGAAATATTATTGCACTAAAAAGGATTAACTTTGCAGTCAGAATAAGAAACTAATCCCATTACGATTATGGAACAGCAAATAATGATTAACGCTCAGAACAAGAGAGCCGACAGCAAGAAAGAGACGGTAAAAAGAATAGCCAACTGGCTGATGGAACCCGTTGACTGGTTGGGCGAATACTATTCAGGCCTGATTGAGCAGAAACTGAACCGCCGTCAGACACTTTGGCTCGTCTGCGCGCAAGTGTCGCTCATCGTTGCGGTGTTTCCCGTCAACCTGAACTTCACCGCCCGCATCGTCGGTATGCTCTGGTTCGCATGGACCCTGGAGAAGTGCAGAGAGGTGCTGCATGGCGAATGAACTCGACAACCCATATCACGGGAAGCATTACCGAAAGAAAACAAGAAAGCCGGACTTCATCATGAGTCAGGCTTTCTTGTTTTTATTTTAGAACATCTTCGCCACCCGCTCGATACCTTCGGCGAGTTGGTCGATTTCTTCTTTCGTGTTGTAAAGGGCGAAGGAGGCTCGCACCGTGCCCAACACACCGAGACGGTCCATCAGTGGCTGGGCGCAATGATGTCCGGTACGCACGGCGATGCCCAGTCGGTCGAGCAGCGTGCCCATATCCATGTGGTGGATATTGCCCACCAAGAAACTCACCACGGCATCCTTATTGGGCGCCGTACCGAAGAGACGCATGCCGTCGATCTCACCTAAGCGCTTCATGGCATAAGCGGTGAGCTGCCGCTCGTGGTCACAAATGTTATCCATGCCAAGCGAATTGAGATAATCTATGGCAACTGCCAGGCCATGAGTAGCCACATAGTCGGGCGTACCGGCCTCAAACTTCAAGGGCGGACGTTCAAAAGTGGTATGCTCGAAACTGACATTCTCGATCATCTCTCCCCCACCCTGGTAAGGCGGAAGTTTGTCGAGCCACGATTCCTTGCCATACAAGACACCGACACCTGTGGGGCCATACATCTTATGACCCGAGAAGGCGAAGAAGTCGCAGTCGATGTCCTGCATATCGACCTTGAAATGCGGGGTGCTCTGCGCGCCATCCACCAGCACGGGGACGCCGTACTGATGGGCAACGGCAATCATCTCCTTCACGGGATTGACGGTGCCGAGCACGTTGCTCACGTGGGCCAGGCTGACAAAACGCGTATGCTCATTGAAGAGCTTGCGGTAGGCCTCCTGGTCGAGCGTGCCGTCGTCGTGCATGGGAATCACACGGAGCTTGAAACCGTAGCGTTGGGCTTGTAGCTGCCAAGGCACAATGTTGCTGTGATGCTCCATCACGGAGACGATGACCTCATCGCCGGGCTTGAGAAACTCCTGCGAGTAGGTGGCGGCAATGAGGTTGATGCTCTCTGTGGTGCCGCGCGTGAAAACAATCTCGGAGGTGGTGCGGGCGTTGATAAACTTGCGCACGGTCTCGCGGGCCTGCTCGTGAAGCTCAGTGGCCTGCTGACTCATCCAATGTATGCCGCGGTGGACGTTGGCATTGACGTTGAGATACTCGTCGCGCATGGCATCCAGCACGCAGAGCGGTTTCTGCGTCGTTGCCGCATTGTCGAGATACACAAGCGGTTTTCCATATACAGTGCGTGAGAGGATGGGGAAGTCGGCACGCACCTTGTCTAATTCATAATTCATAATTCATAATTTTGTCGATAGCGCGGTAAAACTTCTAGTTCGCGCTAAGGACAAAAACCATCAATCATCGTTCACGATAAATCACTTTGTAGGAAACTAATCCCACTACATAATGTACTTCAGCATTATCGCTAACTCAAAGATGCAACTCATCATTCATCATCCATAATCCATAATTTAAGAACGGCCCCGCACGAATCGGCTAAGTTCGTGGTTGATAGCCATCAATCCTTTAAGCCATAAGAGAGGCCCACGTTCAAAAATTATGAATTATGAATTGTAAATTATGAATTACTTGCACAGTTGGCATCCCTCGCAGCGGCTGAGCTCGCCACGGAAGCGCTTCTCCACGAGATAATGGAGACGCTCGCGAAGGGGAGGAAGCGAAATCTTGTCGATGACCTCTCCCACGAAGGCGAACTCCAGCAGGAGCTTGGCTTCCTTGACGGAGATACCGCGCTGCTGCATGTAGAAGAGAGCGGCGTCGTTGAGCTGGCCCACCGTGCTGCCGTGGGAACACTTCACGTCGTCGGCATAAATCTCGAGCATGGGCTGGGTGAACATCCGCGCCTCACGGGTCATGCAGAGGTTCTGGTTGCGCTCCTCCGAGGTGGTCTTCTGACTGCCGTGGCGCACTAGCACGCGGCCGGCAAAGGCTCCGACTGACTGGTCGTCGAGCACGTACTTGTAGAGCTCGTGGCTGTCGCAGTGGCCCACCTGATGGTCGATGAGCGTATTGTTGTCTACATGCTGATTCTTGTCGGCAATGACGCAGCCGTTGAGCTCACACTCAGCCCCCTCGCCCTTGAACACGAGGTCGAGCATATTGCGGGTGACACCGTTGTGAAGCGTAATCACGTTGTGGTTGACCCGGCTGTTGGCCTGCTGGTCGACGTAGACATTCGACACACGCGTATTCTTGTAGTGGGTCTCCTCCAGACAGTAGAGGCTGAGACTGGCGTTCTCACCCACGAAAGCTTCAATCACCTGCGTGGTGAGGAAGGGACGGTCGTCGACGGCATGGTCGCAGAAGAGCAGTTTCACCTCGGCGCCCTCCTCCAGGATGATGAGCACGCGGCGGTTGACCATGAGGTCGACATCCGAGCGAAGGATGTTGATGACCTGCACGGTGCGGTCCACCTTGACGTTCTTCGGCACGTAGACGACGAGTCCGTCCTCGGCCAACATCGTATTGAGGGCCGTCACAGCATCCTTGTCGGTGGAAGCAATCTTGGCGTAATACTTGCCGATGAGCTCAGGCCGCTGGGCAGCCACCTGGGCCAGCGAGCCTATGACGACGCCTTCGGGCAACTGCGCCTTGGGCAGCGCCTCCTCATAGAACTGGTCGTTGACCATAAAATAGAGCGACGTGGAAAGGTTGGGCACGTCGCAACGGAAAGCCTCATAAGGGTCGACGGGGATGTGAAGGCGATTGAGGTTTAGTCCGTAGTTGGGCGCGAAGAGCTGCTGCATGTCGGTATACTTGTAGCGCTCCACCTTGCGCGACGGAAATCCCTGCCGCTTAAAGTCCTCGAAGGCCTGGTCGCGCACCGCATTCATCACGTCCACAGAGTGGTCGCAGATCATCTGACGGCACTCGCCATAGAGGTCGATATATTGTTGTTCTGCTTTTTGAGACATAATATTGATTTTAAATCATAGGGAAAACAAAGCCGGCCTTAAAGCCTGCAGACTTTATTCTCCGTATTTAGCATCGGCCTCGGCCTTGATCTGGTCGTAGCCGTTCTTCTCAATCTCGCTGGCCAGCTCGGGTCCGCCAGTCTTGACGATGCGTCCGTTGTAGAGCACGTGGACGACGTCGGGCTTGATCATCTCGAGCAGACGGTCGTAGTGGGTGATGACAATGTAGGAAGTCTCCGGGGTATGCATCTTGTTGACGCCGTCGGCCACGATGCGCATGGCATCGACATCGAGTCCGGAGTCGGTCTCGTCGAGGATGCTGAGCTTCGGCTCGAGCACAGCCATCTGGAAAATCTCGTTGCGCTTCTTCTCGCCGCCGGAGAATCCCTCGTTTACGGAGCGGTGGGCGAGTTTGGAATCGAGTCCCACGAGCTGACGCTTCTCGCGCATGAGCTTCATGAAATCGGCAGCCTTGAGCGGCTCCTTGCCCTCATACTTGCGCTTGGCGTTGACAGCGGCCTTCATGAAATTTGTCATGCTCACACCGGGAATCTCCACCGGATACTGGAACGAGAGGAAGAGTCCCTCGTGGGAGCGGTCCTCCGGCTTCATCTCCAGGAGGTTCTTGCCGTTGAATGTGGCCTCGCCCTCGGTGACGGTGTAGAGGGGATTGCCGGTGAGCACGGCGCTGAGCGTTGACTTGCCCGAACCGTTCGGGCCCATGATGGCATGTATCTCTCCGTCTTTCACCGTGAGGTCGATGCCTTTCAGTATTTCTTTGCCTGCGATAGAGGCATGTAAATTCTTTACTATTAGCATTGTTTTGATAGTTGTTTTAAATTATAGGGTTGATAAAAGCCATAGATACTATAGTTACCATAGTTACTATAGCTACTATAGCCCCTAAAGAAACTATAGAGAGCCATATCCGCTATCCCACTGTCCCTTCCAGCGACACGCTGAGCAGCTTCTGGGCCTCAACGGCAAACTCCATGGGGAGCTTGTTGAGCACGTCCTTGGCATAGCCGTTGACAATCAAGCCGACAGCCTCCTCCATGGGGATGCCGCGCTGGTTGCAGTAGAAGAGCTGGTCCTCGCTGATCTTGGATGTCGTGGCCTCGTGCTCCACAATCGCAGTATCGTTGTGGATGTCCATGTAGGGGAAAGTGTGGGCGCCGCAATCGGAGCCCAGCAGCAGGGAGTCGCACGATGAGTAGTTGCGCGCATTGTCGGCGTTGGCCGTGGCACGCACCAGTCCGCGATAGGAGTTCTGCGAGTGACCAGCACTGATGCCCTTCGAGATGATCGTCGACTTGGTGTTCTTGCCCATGTGGATCATCTTCGTGCCCGTGTCGGCCTCCTGATAGTTGTTGGTCACAGCCACGGAGTAGAACTCTGCCTGACTGTTGTCGCCGCGCAGGATGCACGATGGATACTTCCACGTGATGGCCGAACCGGTCTCCACCTGCGTCCAGGAGAGTTTGGAGTTGACACCACGGCAGTCGCCGCGCTTCGTCACCAGGTTGAGCACACCGCCCTTGCCGTGCTCGTCGCCGGGATACCAGTTCTGCACGGTGGAATATTTCACCTCGGCGTTGTTCATCACCACAATCTCCACCACAGCGGCGTGAAGCTGGTTCTCATCGCGCATGGGAGCCGTGCAGCCTTCGAGATAACTCACGTAGGCATCGTCGTCGGCAATGATGAGCGTGCGCTCAAACTGGCCCGTGTTGCGGGCATTGATGCGGAAATAGCTGCTCAACTCCATCGGACAGCGCACTCCCTTGGGGATATAGACAAAGGAGCCATCGCTGAACACTGCCGAGTTGAGTGCCGCTGAAAAGTTGTCACTGTAGGGCACAACCGATCCCAGATACTGGCGCACCAGGTCGGGATGATTCTTCACTGCCTCGCCAATCGAAGAGAAGATGATACCCTTCTCGGCGAGTTTCTCCTTGAAGGTGGTCTTCACCGACACCGAGTCCATCACTGCGTCGACAGCCGTACCGCTCAGGGCCAGGCGCTCCTCAAGGGGAATGCCCAGCTTGTCGAACGTTTTTTCCAACTCGGGGTCTATCTCCCTGTTCTTTGGCTTCTTGGCCAGCGGGTCGGCATAGTAGGAGATGGACTGGAAGTCGATCTCAGGCACATGCACATGTCCCCATTTAGGCACAGGCAACGTGAGCCAGTGGCGATAAGCCTTCAAGCGGAAGTCGAGCAGCCACTCGGGCTCGCCCTTCTTCTTCGAGATCAGCCTCACCACGTCCTCGTTGAGTCCCTTGGGGATGATATCTGTGTGAACGTCGGTGGTGAAGCCGTACTCGTACTTCTGCTGCGCCACCTTCTTCACATAAGCGTTTTTTTCTTTCTCGTTAACCTTTAGTTCCATAGTAATTTAATGCACAAAAGTTATGCCACCATTGGCATTCCTTCGCTTTTTTATAGCAAAAAGGTCGGGAGCGGACATCCGTTCCCGACCTTTATGTTATCTTATCCTTACAAGAAGGAGGGGAACAGACAATTACAACTTCTGCTCTACCTCGATCTCAGTGAATGTCTCAAGGATATCTCCTTCCTGAATATCGTTGTAGTTGACAAGGCTGATACCGCAGTCCATACCCGTGGGCACTTCCTTCACATCATCCTTGTAGCGCTTGAGGGCACCCATCTCGCAAGTACGGACAACGATACCGTCGCGGATGACGCGCACCTTGTCCTTGTTGTGGATCTTGCCTTCGGTGACCATACATCCGGCAACAGTTCCGACCTTGGAAATCTTGAACACCTGGCGCACCTCGGCCTGACCGGTGACAATCTCTTTCTTCACCTTGTCGAGCATACCCACCATGGCCGACTTGACATCGTCGATGGCATCGTAGATGACGGAGTAGGTATTGATTTCCACGCCACTCGAATCGGCGAGCTTGCGGGCAGCGGCGGAGGGACGCACCTGGAAGCCGATGATGAGCGCGTCGGAAGCATCGGCCAGCGTGACATCGCTTTCTGAGATCTGACCCACGGCCTTATAGATGACGTTCACCTTCACCTTGTCGGTTGAAAGCTTGATGAACGAGTCGCTGAGGGCCTCAACCGAACCGTCGACATCACCCTTGACGATGATGTTGAGCTCGTGGAACTCACCCTTGGCAATACGGCGGGAGATGTCGCCCAGCGTCAGACGCTGCTGCGTACGCAGACCCTGCTCGCGCTGCAGCTGCTCGCGCTTCGTGGCAATCTCGCGTGCCTCCTGTTCGGTGTCGAGCACGTGGAAGGTATCGCCTGCCGTAGGAGCGCCGTTGAGACCGAGGATGATGGCCGGAGTGGAAGGACCGGCCTCATCGATGCGCTGGTTACGCTCGTTGAACATGGCCTTGATGCGGCCCCAGCTGGTACCGGCAATCACGATGTCGCCCTGGCGCAGCGTACCGTTGCTGACGAGCACGGTGCTGACGTAGCCGCGGCCCTTGTCGAGCGACGACTCGATGACCGTACCCGTTCCCTTGCGGTTGGGGTTGGCCTTGAGGTCAAGCATGTCGGCCTCGAGCAGCACTTTCTCCATGAGCTCGTCGACGCCGATGCCCTTCTTGGCCGAGATTTCCTGACACTGGTACTTACCGCCCCAGTCCTCGACCAGGAGGTTCATGTTGGCCAGGTCCTCACGTATTTTGTCGGGATTGGCTCCCGGCTTATCAATCTTGTTGATGGCAAACACCATCGGCACACCTGCGGCCTGAGCATGGGCGATGGCCTCCTTGGTGGTAGGCATCACGCTGTCGTCGGCGGCGATGATGATGATGGCGATATCCGTCACCTGAGCACCACGGGCACGCATGGCGGTGAAGGCCTCGTGTCCAGGCGTGTCGAGGAAGGTCACCTTGCGGCCGTTCTTCAGTGTCACGCTGTAGGCACCGATGTGCTGAGTGATACCACCTGCCTCACCGGCAATCACATTGGTGTTGCGGATGTGGTCGAGCAGCGACGTCTTACCGTGGTCGACATGACCCATCACTGTGACGATAGGCGGACGGCTCACGAGATCGGCCTCGTCGTCGGGCTCCTCGCTCACGGCCTCCTGTACCTCGGCACTCACGTATTCGGTCTTGAAGCCGAACTCCTCAGCCACGAGGTTGATGGTCTCGGCGTCGAGGCGCTGGTTGATGGACACCATGATGCCCACTCCCATGAGGGTTCCGATGACCTTGTTGACGCTGACGTTCATCATCGTTGCCAACTCCGAAACGGTCACAAACTCCGTGAGCTTCAGCGTCTTGCTCTGCTTGTTGGCCTCAGAGGCCTGCTCGTTCATCTTCTCCTGAACGGCCTCACGCTTCTCACGACGGTACTTGGCACCCTTCTTGTTGAAGTTCTGCTTGTTGGTGAGGCGGGCGAGCGTCTCCTTCACCTGACGTGAAACATCCTCCTCGTTCACCTCCAGAGGCTTCTGCGGACGCTTGTTCTTCTTCTTTCCGCCTCCTTGGTTGTTGTTATTGTTGTTGCCTTTACCTTTGTTCTTATTGCCCTGCTTGTCCATCTGGTCAACGACTGCGTTGATGTCCACGCGGTCGCTGTTGATGCGCTTGCGCTTCTTGCGCTCGCCGGCGTGCTGCTGGTTTTTCTCCTCGCGCTCCTTGCGGCGCTCGTCCTTCGACTTCTTCTTGGGACGCGTGCTCTGGTTGATAGCGCTGAGGTCGATCTTGCCCATCACCTTCAGCTTGGGAGCGTTCTGCAGGTCCTGCTCGATCTTTGTCTTGAAGACCGACGGCTGCTGAGGTTCCTCCTTGGGAGCAGTCTCGGGCTGGGGCTTGGGCTGAGCAGGAGCCTGAGCGGGCTGGGGCTTGGGTTGCGGCTGTGCCTGCTGCGGCTTGGGCTGGGGCTTAGGCTGCTCTGCGGGCGCGGGCTGCGGTTTGGGCTGCGCGGGGGCCTGCGACGAAGCGGGTGCGGCAGCCGACTGGGGCTGTTGGGGCTTGGCATTGCCGACGGCAGCGGCGGCCTTGCCCTGATTCTGAGACGGCTTGGGGCCAAGCTGGCTCAAGTCGATATGACCAACCACCTTCACGCGCGGAATCTCCGTCGTGGGAGCGGTCTGAGGTCGCTGGGGCTTCGGGCGGCGCTTGTCCTTCTTCTTGCTCGAAATCAGCTGGTCGGCTTTGTTGCGCGTCTCAGCGTCTTTCTTGAACGCCACCTCAAGGGCATGATACTGATCTTCAGTGATCTTGGACGTGGATTCCAAGTCCTCACTGAGATTGTATTTCTTTTTCAGGAAGTCAACTGCCGTTTGAAGTCCTATGTTAAAATCACTTAGTGCTTTATTTAATCTGACACTCATCTAATACTTTTTTGTCTTATTGTTTTTTGTTTTCTTTGTTGGAGTTGTAAAGGGTGCTTGCCGGAATCGTCCGGCAGGGGGCTGTCATCCCTTCTCAAACTCCTGACGGAGCACCTTCAACACGTAGTCGACGGTCTCCTCCTCGAGGTCGGCTTTCTCTACAAGCATGTCGCGGGGAGCATCCAGCACCTGGCGGGCGGTGTCCAGTCCGATGCCCTTGATGGCGTCGATCACCCAACCGTCGATGACATCGCGGAACTCATCGAGATAGACATCTTCAAAGTCATTGGCCTGATCCTGAGGCACATCGCGATAGACGTCGATTGTATAATCGGTCAGCATGCTGGCCAGCTTGATATTGGCGCCACGACGACCGATGGCGAGGCTCACTTCTTCTGGTTTCAGGTAGGCGTCGGCTTTCTTGTTGGCCTCATCGATATTGATGTAGCTCACCTTGGCGGGATTCAGAGCACGCTGGATGAAGAGTACGGGGTTGGTGGTCCAGGTGACGACGTCGATGCTCTCGTTGTTGAGCTCATGCACGATGCCGTGCACGCGGCTGCCTCTGACGCCCACGCAGGCTCCCACGGGGTCGATGCGGTCGTTGAAACTCTCCACGGCCACCTTGGCGCGCTCGCCAGGAATGCGCACCACCTTATGGATCACAATCTGACCGTCGGCAATCTCGGGCACCTCCTGCTCCAGCAACGCCTTGAGGAAGGCAGGACTGGTGCGCGAGATGATGATCTTGGGGTTGTTGTTGTCGTTGGTCACGCGCTCCACGACGGCACGGATGGCGTCGCCCTTATGATAGTTGTCGGTGGGAATCTGCTCGCTCTTGGGAAGGGTGAGCTCGTTGTTTTTGTCGTCGACAACGAGAATCTCGCGTTTCCACACCTGATAGACCTCGCCGGAGATGATCTCACCCACGCGGTCTTTATACTCATTATAGAGCTGGTCGTGCTCGAGCTCCAGAATCTTGGAAGCCAGAGTCTGACGCAGGTTGAGAATGGCACGGCGGCCGAAATCGGAGAATTTCACGGGCTCGGTGACTTCCTCGCCCACCTCATAGTCGGGTTCTATCTTGCGGGCATCGGTGAGGCTGATCTGCGTATTGTCGTCCTCGACATTGCCGTCTTCCACCACAGTGCGGTTGCGATAGATTTCGCAGTCGCCCTTGTCGGGATTCACAATCACCGTGAAATGGTCGTCTGAGCCGTAGATTTTTGCGAGCACGTTGCGGAAGCTCTCCTCCAGGACACTCGTCAGAGTGGCCTGGTCGATCTTCTTCTCTTTGTTGAATTCTTTGAAGGAGTCGAGCATGCTCATCGACTCTTCCACTTTCTTTGCTGCCATAGCTTATTTGAAACTTATTTGATATTTTGTATATTTCACATCATTCATGTCGTAGGTGTAGTCGACGTCCATCATCTGCGGACGCTTCTTGCCTTCCACCTTGACTTTCTCCTTCACGGTGACAACGAACTTCGTACCGTCTACGCTCTTCAGAATGCCGCGCACCTTCTTGCCTTTGGCGGTGAGCACCTCGACTTCCTTGCCGATGCAGTTGACGTACTGCTGGGGCACCTTGAACGGCTGACCCAGTCCGGCCGAACCGACCTCGAGTTCATAATCCTCTACATCACGGCAGAGGTGAGCCTCTATGTAGCGGCTCAACTCGGCGCAATCTTCAATCCACACGCCGTCGGCATGGTCGATTTCCACCACGATGCGATCGTCGGGCGTCACGTCCACGTCTACAAGGAAGTACTCCTTATCTTTCAACCACTCTTCTGCTAAACTCTTTACGACGTTCTTGTCAATCATACGTAACGATTTTGACTATAATTAAATAGCTAATTAAAATAAAATGAGGAGCTCTCTCGGAGCCCCTCATTCCACTGAACACTGCAAAGATAGTGTTTTTTTCGCATTCCTACAAGTTTTTTGTGCTGTTTTCTTTGTTCATCGTTCATTTTGTAGCATTTGCGGCAAAAGAGTTTCAATTCTTGGTGAAGCATTCGCCTTTGTTTATAATTCCTATCGGGCTGCCGCAGAATATACATATCATGCCAGAACCATGGGCTGTCTGGCGATGCTGACAATTGAGAGCAGAACTGCTGACAGCTGTCAGCAACCATCAACCTGCATTATTCATGAACATTAAACGCTACTTTTTTGAACATGAATTATCACAAATTACCCATAAATTATTCGTAAATGATTATATTCATGAGAAATCTATGGATAATTTATGGATATTCGTGTGAAAAATAATCTCCATGAATAATGTAGGCTAATTGACCTAAAAAAATCCAGTTAGAGAATTCTATTTGCAGCAACGAGAAATTATTCAAGTTTCGGAAGTTTGCAACTTTCGGAACTTGAGGAAGTTAAAGAAGTCAAAGAAGTTATTGCTCGCAGGCTCGCTTAGAAGTTAAAGACATTTGTCACACCAATATCGAGACGGATACGCAAAACTAATGTCTCTAACATCTTTGAATTCTCTAACTCCAAACTACTTCAGAAACTTGAGGAAATTATCCTCTAATTCTCTACAAAAAGATCCAGAATTAGAAAAAGAAATTATGATATGAGAATTATGACTTTGCTTTCAACCAAAGATTTTGTAAATTTGCAGCCACAATCGATAAATCCTTCAGCAATGAGTGAGAATCAGAACTCCATCATGAAGATGTTCACCGAAATCAAGGACTATTTGGTGAAGAATACGCAAGGCAAGAAAAAAGACGTGGCCCTCGTGCTGTCGAGCGGTGGCGCCCGCGGACTGGCCCACATCGGCGCCATCGAAGAACTGGAGTCGCGCGGCTATCACATCAAGTCCATCGCCGGCACTTCCATGGGCGCACTCGTGGCCGGCATGTACGCCACTGGCCATCTGGAGACCTACCGCGAATGGATGAAGGGCATAGACAAACAAAGGATTCGCGAGCTCACCGACTATTCGCCGTCGCTCGACCACCTTGTGCAAGGAAAGAAGATCATCGACACGCTGAAGGAGCTCGTCCCCGACTGCAGCATCGACGACCTGCCCATTCCCTACTCTGCCATTGCCACCGACTGGGAGAGCGGTCATGAGGTGGTGTTCACCCACGGAAGTCTCTACGACGCCATCCGTGCAAGCATCTCCCTGCCTGCATTCTTCTCACCCGTGCGCACCGACGGCAAGATTCTCATTGACGGCGGCACCACCAATCCCCTGCCCCTGAACCGCGTGGCCCGACAGCCGGGCGACCTGCTCGTGGCGGTCAACGTGTGCGGACGCGACTACAAAGCTGAGTTCACGCTGAAGCGCATAGCCGAGGCGCGCCGCATCGCCTCGTCAAGATGGCTGAGACTGGCCCGCCGCATGCTGCCCGGCGACATAGACCCCGACTTCAACTACTTCACCCTGCTCAACCGCACAGCGAGCATCATGATTCACCAGAACGCGCAATTGTCGTTGCGTCTCACGCCGCCCGACATTCTGCTCGACTTGCCCATGCGGCGCTACGGCGGCTTCGACTACGACAAGTCGGAGCGCATCATCGCCATTGGCCGCGAACGAATGGCCAAGGTGCTCGACCAGTATGAAGGCAAAAAGGGCCGATAGCGTTAGCCATCGGCCCCTTTTTCCTTTAGGAGCAGCTCCTAGCTTCTATAGTTTCTATAGCTACTATAGTTTCTATAGCCCCTATAGCCCCTATCGCTCCCTATAAGCCTCTCAGTCTGTGATGTGTCCCTTGGTGAGCGCGTACTTGCCGCCACCCGTGAAGCACAGCACGGCTGCACCGAGAAGGTAGAGCATGGGCAGCTCGATGGCCCAGCCTCCCGTGGCCGGGTCTACAGAGAAGATCACCGGCAGATGAGCCATGAGAATGGCTACGGCCATATTGCCCACCATGACAACGGCGGCAACACGCGTCCAGGCGCCAATCACAATCAGTATCGATGCCAGCAACTCTGCAGCCAGAGAGAAGTAAGCGATGAAACCGGGAAGTCCCAGTCCCTGCAGCATTCCCTCTATGAAAGAGACACCGTAGATGAGTTTGTGTACTCCGTGAAAAAGCATCAGTCCGCCTACCGTGAGACGGAGCAACAGCAATCCCAGATCGTTGTTGCGAAAAAAGTCTTTATCAAATGTCACAAATAATCAATGTATTTTATTGTTGTTATTAAATTATTTCTTGCTGCAGCAATCATCATTGCCGTTGCAAGTCGTTTTCTCGTTGTTGTGTGAGTCGCAGGTTGTCTCTCCGCAGGTCGCCACCTCTCCTTTACCCACTTCGCTGACCTGATAGCCTATCTTCGGGAAGGCGCCCTTGAGGGTTTCCTTGTTGGTCAGGGCAGGATCAAACACCACCGTCACGGTCTGATTGGCGCGGTTGGTCTCGATACCAGCAACGCCTTTCTGCTGACTCAAATTTGTCTTCACCCGATTCTCACAATTCTCGCACCTCATCTGTGGAGAAACCTTCACAATGAGCGTATCGTTGACGCTCTCTGCGCTGGCCGTCATACCGACGAAGACCAGCAGCATAGCTAATAATAATTTCCTCATTTTCGTAGTTTAATTGATAATTTCAGCAAAGATAATGGAAAAATTACAAATTCTCTATCTTTTGCTTCATAAAAAATGTGAATAGATTTAACTGAAGCGTCCTTGCACTGGACCAGAACTGCCCAATGCAAGGACGCAAATATCTTTCCGCAGCTGATTAATCCTTCTTCGGCTGGAGGAGTTTATGGTATTCTGTCGGGTTGTTGATAAGCCGCACAGCCTCCTTGTATACCTTGTCGTGAAGCAGTCCATTCTCCTCCACTCCGCGTTGGAAATAATAGCACGAGACGATTTCCGAGGCCAGCATGTTCTTGATTTCCTCCTTGTGGTAGTCGAGGTCGTGCTCCACATTGTGGGCCAACTTCTTCTCCAGGGCAGCAAACTCGTCCTTGGCATCGTCGTAATAGCCTTCAAACTGGGCAAGCTTCTTCAGCTCCTTCAGGTAACGCTCGGTATACATGTCGTACTTGAACTTGTTTTTCAGTACGAGCTGCTTGAATTCCTCGTAGTCGGCATCCGACAGCTCAAACTCTCCGGCAGGAGCTATCGTGGGATGCTTGGCCACGTACTGCTGCTCGAAGTCGGCCACGGTGTTGGTGGAATCGATAAGACTGAAGAGGGCTGCCGAGATATTGGACAGCGAGTCGGGCTTGATTTCCACGTCAGGTTTGATGCCTTTGTTGTCGAGCACCTCACGTCCGTGGGCGGTATGGAACACGCGGGCCAGCGAGTCGGGCACTTCCTCCTGCCATTTGCCGCCACGCCCGTGGGTGTAGCGGATGGCCTGGATGCAACGGCCGCTCGGAATGTAATATTTACCCGTGGTGAGTTTCAGCATCGAGTTGTACTGCAAGGGCACTGTGCTCTGCACGATTCCTTTGCCGAAAGTGCGCTGTCCCATGATCACGGCGCGGTCGTAGTCCTGCAGGGCGCCGCTGGTGATCTCGCTGGCCGAGGCCGTGTTGCCGTTGACGAGCACCACAACGGGCATCACCGTATCGACGGGCTCTGTGGTGGTGCGGAATTCCACCGTCATCCGCTTCAGCTGTCCGCGGTTGGTCACGACGGTCTTGCCACGCGGAATGAAGATGTTGACCAGCTTCACGGCCTCATCCTCCAGTCCGCCGCCATTGTCGCGCAGGTCGAGCACCAGTCCCTTTACGCCCTGCTTGCGCATGTTGATGACGTGGTTGCGGATGTCGCGGGCGCAATTCTCTGTAAACTGGTTGAGCGCGATGTAGCCAATACTGTCCTTCACGCCGGCATAGTCGATGGCGGGCATCTGTATGGCGCGGCGCGTGATTTTGATTTTCATCGTCTTGCCCGTTGAGGGACGGTTGATTTTCAACATGAACGACGTGCCCGGCTCTCCACGCAGGTGACTGCTCACATAGTCATCGGTCTTGCCAATCATGCTCTCGTCGTCGATGGCCAGTATAATGTCGCCGCGCTTCAGTCCGGCCTCAGCTGCCGGCATCCCCTCGTAGGGCTCCCAAATCACGGTGCGGTTGAGCTTATAGTTGTGATGGATGATGGCGCCGATGCCCGCATACTTGCCCGCCACCATCTGCTGGAAGTCTTTCTTGTCCTGCTCGGGATAGAACTCCGTGTAGGGGTCCATGGCCGAGAGCATGGCGTTGATGCCCATGGGGATGATGGTGTCGGCATCCAGCGTGTCGACATACATGGCGTCGAGGTAGCGGTAGACGTCGTTGAACAGTTCGAGATTCTTTGCTATCTTGAAATTGTGCTGTTTTTCGGTCTGTGCCGACAAGGGCAGAGCCAGAAGCAGCAACAGCGGAAAGAGAAGTTTCTTCATTCTGGACCTTTGGTTTGTTGATTACGCTTGCAAAAGTAATATATAATTAGGTGAAAATCCTATTTTTGGCCGGGAATTTGAAATATTTGAGGAATTTTCAAAAAAAACTTGCGAAAAGTTTGGTGGAATAAAAAAACTATCGTACCTTTGCACTCGCAATTCAGCAATAAGCTTGCAGGTTGCAAACAATGCTTCAGTAGCTCAGTTGGTTAGAGCACCTGACTGTTAATCAGGGGGTCGTTGGTTCAAGCCCATCCTGGAGCGCGTTAAGAATGAGAGAGTTACGATTTCGTAACTCTCTTTTTTGTTTCCCGTCTGAACACATTTTTGTTATTTATTAACCCTCGTACAAGTGTTCTATCATCAAATATCTTTCCAAAACGGATAAGCTGTCATAGTTAATCATAGACCTCTATCGACTATTAAAACAGCCCCAATCCCTGATTAAACATTATCCTCACACACTAACAGAGTAGATTATGTTAGTGTGTGAGTCCATCTATTGGTATGGCTATCGCTCCATCTTGCGAATAGCATCCAAACTTCTCCTGTCTTCCTTGCTTTCAAAGAACGCATCGAGCACGTGGCGGAAGATATCGTTGGGAGAGGCCACATCGAAGAGGATCATCGACGA
>ONYS01000064.1 GCA_900322095.1 uncultured Prevotella sp. | reverse complement strand
CACCGTAGACCCGAAATGGAACATCGAGCACATGAGGATTGTGGCTTTCCTCAACAACTACGACACCACCAATCCGCTCAACTGCCCCGTGTTCAACACTGGCGAGAAACGCCTCGCCGGCCTCACAGCCATCCACGCCATTGCCGACCAGCAGGCAGAGAAAGCCTCGCTGAAACTCGAAGGCAACCACCTCATTGCAGGCGATGGCTATCAGATCACCGCTATCTACGACCTCGCCGGCCGTCAGGTGGCAGAGAACAACCTCGGAAAGGGTATCTATCTGGTCAAGCTCTCGAATGGAAAAGACCAGCAGACCGTGAAGTTCAACATGAGATAGACATTCTGTTTTACATCTTTAATAACTATAATAATGAAAAAGAATCGAATTAAAGGCCTGCTCACCGCTGTGGTGCTGCTCTCAGGACTGTCTTCTACGTCAGCCTGGGGCCAGACGATGGTGGTCTACTCCAGCAATGGGAGTGAGGCCGGAAGATATGCTCTGGCCGAGACCACGAGGATGATCTTCGGCGAGGAGAGCATGACTGTCAAGACGGCCGACACGGAGTCTGCCACATTCAGTCTTGGTCAGATACGCTGCATTAAGTTTGAGGATCCCACCTCTATTCAGGGCATTACCACCAGTACAGCCAAGCTTCGCGCAAGACTTTCAGGCGACTTCATCGTTGTGGAAGGCTTGTCGGGTGAGACTGCCGATGCACGTATCGTCGCCCTGAATGGTAGCGAAGTGATGCTTCTCAACCGCTTCGGCGGACAGCCCATCAACGTCGCCTCACTGCCTCACGGCATCTATATCCTCAGAGTAAAAGACCTGTCATTCAAATTTGTCAAATAATAAACTATGAAAAGAATAATCGCAACCTTAACACTTTGTGCAGCCTTCGTTGGCCTTCACGCACAAACCGTCAACCGCATGGTGGTTGTTCCCAAAGCAGGACAGCCCCAGGGATATGTCGTCAACAATGTGGACAGCATCTTCTTCACGTCTGTTGGACGTGCTGCAGCTGACGTGACCATCAACAAGACCAGTTTCTCCGCCGCTGGTGATACCTTGTGGCTGGCCATCACTCCCACGGCTGAATGCGCAAGTTACCGCATCACAACGACCACCAAGGCAAGAGCCGACATGATGACCACTCCGGCCGCTCTTGAATCCTGGTTGGACTACAATAATGCTTCTTCCTACTATCAGGCATTCACCAATGCCCAGATGACGGGTTTCGAGACTCCTTTCGTAGCCGGTTCCGACTATGCAGTCCTCACCCTGGGATACGATAAGTACAACACACCCTGCGAGATCTCACGCGCAGATTTCTCCACTCCTGCTGCTCCCTACATTGGCAATCCTAGTGTAACCTGGCAGACAACAGACTCCACAACGACCACCATCTCTATGCAGTTCACTCCCAACAGCGACTGCGCAAGCTACACCTTCTGCCTCTTCGAGGAAGGTACCGCCGAGCAGCAGTTTGAGCAGTGGGCTCCCATGTTTGGCTTCGCCAATCTCAGCGATATGATCAAGCAGTTTGGCTACAACCTCTACTCCGACAGCTACACCAATACATGGACTGGTCTGGCTCCTGGAACGAGATACGACATCTACATCCTTCCCATGGATGCCAATGGCGCTTATGCTCCGCTCATCCTTGCCAAGGCTTCCACGATGAAGCAGGGCGGTGAGGGCGTTGCTACAGTGGAGATCACTCTTGGCGACTTCAAGTCATCTGATGGCAGTTACTACCAGGAGGTAACCTATACCCCCAATGATCAAGCATCTCTCCACCGTGATATGATCATCACCGCAGACGCTTACAATACTGCCGAGTGGGGTGAGGCTGGTGTATTGGCATATCTCAAAGGCGACAACCCCTACGATCCTTACTGGAATCAGTATGGAGTTGACAATGCCACATGGAACGCCGACCCAAGCACCAGCTATATCGCCTTCTCTATCGCCAAGAACGCCAACGACGAATGGGGCCCTCTGGCTCGTCTGGAGTTCACCACTCCTGCTCTGCCTTCTGCTCCCGCTCACAAGGCTCCCGCTTTGGGCAAGCGTAAGGCTCAGGTTGAGACCAGCGTCTTCGGTAAGGCTCCCCGCTTCGAAGGCCGTATGATCAACCGTGGCATTCAGCTCGTACAGAAATAACTATCCTAACAATGTCCGTCTCCGTCATTCTGAATGATGGGGACGGACGAATAATAACAAATCCAAATCTTATGAACAGAAAAGACATTCTTGCAACTTTTGTGCTCGTAGCCTCTGCGGTCGCTGCCTTTGGTCAGACGCCAGGTGAGGCAGTGAAAGGCAAGGCTTTGCCTTACAATTCCGCAGGAGTCGACATTGTCAACTTGAAGGCTCCGGCTGTTCCTCAGTCCACAGTGCAACCTCTCCAAGTGGGCTCGTCAACTCCAACCATGCTCTTCGACGCGCCCGATGGCGAGGCTAAGGTATGGGGCTTCTTAGGTTACGACATGCGACTTGGAACCAACGCCGTTGTGAACTTCACCACCGATGACCCCAACAGCTATGCCATGGTAATGGACTACAGACGCGACTTGGGCGTGTCGAAGTACCTCACTGCGGCTACTTTCGTTAAGGACCAGCTCTATGCTTATGCTTGCACCTATTACGGCTTTGGTGCTCTGATTCCCTATGGAGTGGTTAAAATTGACCCCGCGACTGGTGAGTACACCCTCGTCAACCAAGTGTCGATGGCCACGGGATTACTTCTCGCCGACATGACCTACGACCCCGTAACGGAGACCATCTATGGCATCCAGTTCAACGAGGATATGGAGACTCCAGCGAACAGTTTCACCAACATTTATACTATTGACCCCGAAACGGGTATTGTCGACAGCGTCGCACGTGTGGACTATCTGCTCTATACTATTGCAGCCGATGTGACTGGCGACCTTTATGGTGTGGCCCGCGACATGAATCTCAGTTCCTCTTCGCCTCAGAATTCATTCCTTGTTAAGATTCCCGCAGCCAACATCGAAGAGGGCGATTATCCAGCTGAACGCGTCGGCGATCAGAAGTTAGGTTACAACGTCTACTACCAGCAGAGCATGGAGTTTGACCGTACTACTCACCGTCTTTGGTGGTTTGCCCAGGGACAGGTTGGCAACCCTGCCTTGGTGGAAATCAACTATAATACGGGACAGGTCAACAAGTCGGCCGTGAGGGAGATGACCTCCTCTCAGGTTCAGATCGTCGCCCTCGGCATTCCCTACCAGAAGGTGGACAATGCCGCACCCGCTTCCCCCACAAACCTCAAGGGTGAGGCCGGAGCCCAGGGAGCCTACTCCGCTACGCTCACTTGGACGAATCCCACCAAGGACTACATGGGCAACGCACTGGATGCACTGACGGGAGTCAACATCTACCGCGACGGTGCTAAGGTGGCCACCCTGTCGGGCACAGCCACTTCCTACACCGACAACGCGCTCACTACAGCCGGCTACTACACTTACCGCGTGGAGCCCGTCAACAGCCACGGCAATGGCGTCTACAAGGAGACCCGCTTCTTCGTGGGCAAAGACCGCCCGGGACAGGTGCGCAACCTCGTCGCCACCCCCAACGGCACCAAGGCCACCCTGTCGTGGAACTCTCCCGAGCAGGGCAAGAACGGCGGCTGGTATGACAAGTCGTCGCTCACCTACAGAGTGGTGCGCATGCCCGGCAACGTGGTTGTCTCCAACTCGGCCGACAGCACTGTGACCGACCAGGTGGACCACTATGCAGGCTACACCTATCATATTACAGCCATCAACAATGAGGGCGAGGGCGACACCGTGGCCACCGCTGCCCTGCAGTTCGGTCCCTCTGTATCCATCCCCTACACCGACTCGCTCAACACCCAGACCGGATTTGACGAGTGGTCCATCCTCGACGCCAACCACGACGGCACCACCTGGTATTTCGACGCTGGCAACAAGGTGACCAACTACTTATACTCACTCAACGCTGCCAACGACTATCTCGTTTCGCCGCCTCTGGTAATGGATGCCAACAAGCAGTATAAGATCAGCTACACCTACTGGTCTTCCAACTGGGTGACAGAGAGCGACCATACTCCCATCATGGAGAAGATGCGCGTGTATTATGGCGAGCAGCCCACCGTGGCCGGCCTCTCCAATAAGATTGCTGATTTGGGCGAGTTCCATACCTCAAGTGGCAACTATCTCTATGGCAATACAATCTTTGCTCCTACCAGCTCCGCTGCCAACAGTACCGGTTATGTAGCCTTCCAGGCCTGCTCCGACGGCGACCACGGAATCATCTATCTCAAGGATGTCGTCATCCGCGAATACAGCGCCACCGACGTGAGCGACAAGGACCTCCATGGCAGCGCCACGGCCAACGTGGGCTACGCCTATTCCTTCGGCGTTGACGTATGCAACGAGGGCAGCGCGCCCGTGACCGGCTTCACCATCGAGATTCTGGACAAGAACACAGGCGAGGTGGTGGCCAGCCGCAAGGTGGACGAGACCGTGGGGATTGGCGAGACCAAGAACCTCTCTGTGGAGTGGACTCCCACCAAGGAAGGCAAATATGAGTTCACCTCGCGCATCGCCTTCGACCAGGACACCTACCCCGCCGACAACATTGGCCAGAAGACCATCTATGTCACAGTGAGCGGTTCCGAAGCCAAGACATGGCTCACCGTGAACGAGGACGTCACGGGCGGATGGTCATTCCCATTCAACCTCACCGTGCCTTTCACCCAGGTCCAGGTCATCTATCTGGAGAAGGAAATGCAGCTGAAGAACATCAAGCTCACGGGCATGCAGTTTGTCTACAACGCACCTGCAACGATGCCTACCACAACGGCCACGGCCACAGTGTCGCTCGCTCCGACAACGGAGACAAACTTCCAAAGCTGGCCCGATGACAGCTACAATGTGCACTTCATCGACGCTGACTTCACCACGGCCTACGAGGGCGACGTCACTCTCGAGAGCGATGTCACCAGCAGCCCGCTCATCATCGAGTTTGACACTCCTTACGAATACAAGGGCGGCAACCTCATTGTGCAGTACAACACCGAATTGGAGGCACAGAACGTGCTCGCTGCCGACGAAGCCACGCAGCCTTGGTATCATTACTGCGACAACTACAACGACGGCGACCCGCTGCGCTACCGCACTGCTATTTTCCGCGGTATGACCCCAGACATCGATGTCAACCGTATCGGTTGGAACTACTGGACACCTTTCACGATGTTCTCCTACACCACGACCAACGGTCTCCAGGGTGTTACCGCCCCGGGCAGCAACGGCATTGACATCCATCAGCAGGGCAGCTCTCTCGTTGCCAGCAAGCTGATGGCCGAGGCCGAGCTCTACAACCTCAACGGCACGCTGCTCCGCAAGGCTTCCAACGCCACGAGCATGAATGTGGCCGGTGTCCACGGACCTTGCCTGCTGCGCTTCACCGCCGACGGCAAGACGGCCACCGTGAAGATCGTTGTGAAATAATCTATAGCAGTTAGACCTGCTTTATTTAGTCAACAGCCAGGAGAAAGCCAAAAGCCTTTTATCCTGGCTGTTTTTGTATTGGAGTAAATTCAATAGAACTGAACCTATCCTTAGGGCTTCCTTCTAGCGCACCTGCTCTTCCAGTGCTGCTAGTGCTATTCACAGATGAGAAATTCTCAAAATATCTGTTTAGTCTAATAGTTAGCAATCGTGCTGACAACTGAGAGCAGAGCAGCTGACAATTGAGAGCAGAACTGCTGACAATTGAGAGCAGAACTGCTGACAACTGTCAGCATTCATCAGTAGTCAGTATGACGGTCCTCCTATCTGCGCGCTTCACGCTGGTGTGCCACCTTCGGGGCACTGAGTCCAGGGAGAAGATGGGGCGCTATCCCCAGTCTGCGCTCCTGACGTCGCTTGACTAGGATTACTGAGAGTTAGCCCATTCTGGGCTGGTTAGTTTGCTCCCTTTGGAGTTGTCAGAAGCGACTGCATTCCTGCCGACGAGGGTTGCTGTAGGAGCATCGTCATTCCTGACGACGAATGATTTTCTTTTGGTTCGCAATCAGTCTTTCTTTCTTGGCCGTCAGGGATGATGGCCCTCCTACATGCTCCTACCATTTACTCTTGCTTGCTTCTCCCCCTGTAGGGAGGGGTTGGTGGTGGGTCTTCCACTTCTTTCTTGGCCGTCAGGAATGACGGCCCTCCCATGCATAAAAAAGAAGAACCAAGGAGATGATCGACTTATCTCCTTGGCTCTTCTTGCTAATATTTAATTCCTTTCCGTATATGCGAAGATGGAATGGTTACCAGTTTTTCTGAAGCTTTCTGCGCTGTGGTTGCCTCATGGCATCTTTCAGTCGCTGCTGCGTGGCCTGTTCCTCCTGCATAGCCGCATTGAGAAGCTGCTCAGCATTGTCTTTGCTCATCTGCTCCTTTGGTTGCTGCTGCTTGTTCTGATTTTGCTTGTCCTGATTCTTGTTGTTTTGATTTTGGTTGTTCTTGTCCTGATTATTCTTGTTCTGCTTGTTCTTATTCTGATTGTTCTTGTTCTGATTCTGCTTCGGCTGGTTCTTCTGGAGCCGTTTGCAGAGGGCAAGGTTATAGCGTGTCTCGTTGTCGTTGGGGTTATTGCGCAGACTCTCCTCGTAGGCCGCAATAGCCTGGTCGTAGAGCTGGTGCTGCTGGCAGACGACGCCCAGGTTGTGATAGACCATTGCCTTGCGGCGCGGTGCCTTCTCCAGTCTTCCTGCCATTTCATACTGCTTCACTGCGGCAGAGTCCTTCTTTTGGGCAAAGAGCGCACAGCCCAAATTGTAGTGGGCCTGCGGGTTAGCCGAATTCTTTCCCACGGCCTTGCGGTATTCCACTTCGGCCTGCTCGTACTTCTGCTGATGGAACAAGCGGTTTCCCTGGCGGATATGTGTGCGGTCGGTCTGAGCCTGCGCGCCGATAGCGAGCAAGACGGAGAACACGATGAATAGTAAACGTTTCATTTCTTCTTAAACAATTTAAGTTTCAACAAAGCGGGATTCTTGCGATCGAGAAGACATGCCTCTATGATAAGCAGCAGGATGACCAAGATGCCGAAAGCCTGGAACTGCTCGTCGAAGTCGCTGTATACCACATCGTCGGTTTGTCCAGTCTGCAGTTTGGCGATAGCATCATTCAGCTTCTCCTGAGCGTCGCTCGTGTTGTCTACATGGATATACATGCCTTTGCCCGCTTGAGCCAGCTGACGGCACATATCTTCATTGAGGGCTGTCATGACCGTCTCGCCTGAACCATCCTGCAGATAACCTCCATTGCCCATGGGAATAGGAGCACCCTTGGTGCCACCCACACCCAAGATAAAGACGTTGATGCCCTTCTTGGCAGCCTCTTTGGCAGCCTCTTCGGCATCGCCCTCGTGATTCTCACCATCGGTGATGAGGATGATGGCCCGGCCAATGCGGTCTTGTTGGGTGAATGAGCTCATTGATACGCGCAGGGCACGGGCGATATCGGTGCCCTGAGTCTGGATGAGGTCAGGGGAGATGTTCTGCAGAAACATCTTCGCCGATACGTAGTCGCTCGTGATAGGCAACTGCACGAAGGCATCTCCGGCAAAGACTACGAGTCCGATGCGGTCGTTGGTAAAGTGATCTACAAGGTTCTCAACCAGCATCTTGCTCTTGTCCAATCGGCTCGGCACGACATCTTGGGCGAGCATGGAGTTGGAAATATCGAGGGCAATGACGCACTCAATGCCATTGCGCTTCTCATGGCTCACGCGGGTGCCCATCTGCGGGCGGGCCAGCATGAGGATAATCAGCGCTAAAGCCGTCAAGACCAAGGTGAACTTCAATAGGCGACGGACACGGGATACGTCGGGCGACAGCTGCCTGAGCAAGTCTGGGTCGCCCAGCCGTTTCCAGTTCTTCTTCTGCCTGCGCCACATCCAGAGCCTGAGAAGCACGAGCACCGGGATGACCAGCAACAGCCAGAGATATATAGGATCGTCAAATCTAAACATAATAGTCGAAATTTTTCTGTATCATGGAAGTTTTCTCAATACCACTACTCTGAGCAATATCTCAAGCAGCAGACAGACGAAAGCAGCGAGCGCAAAGGGCTGATAGGCCTCATAGCGCTTGGAATAGGACTTCACACTCATCTTTGTCTTCTCCAGTTTGTCGATATCCTTGTAGATGCGTTTCAGCTCGGCGGTATTCGTTGCCCTATAGAAGTTGCCGTCGGTGGTAGAGGCAATATCCATGAGCGTCTTCGTATCAATCTCAACAGGGATGTTGATGTATTGCACTCCACCGGCAACGGGCATCGGGTAGCGTGCCACCTTGTTGGTGCCCACGCCGATGGTGTAGACGCGGATGCCGAAGCTCTTGGCTATCTGTGCGGCCGTGAGGGGCGAGATGTCGCCCATGTTGTTGCTGCCATCGGTGAGCAGAATCACCACCTTGCTCTTGGCCTTCGATTCCTTCAGGCGTGAGACGGCATTGGCCAGACCCATTCCGATGGCCGTACCGTCCTGAATAAGACCGCGGGCCGAGATGTCGGTCCGCACGTTGTGAAGCAGACTCAGCAGAGAGGCATGATCGGTGGTCATGGGGCACTGCGTGAAGGCTTCTCCGGCAAAGATGGTCAGACCGATATTGTCGTTCGGACGTCCGCTGATGAATTCAGCTGCCACATCCTTGGCGGCCTCCATACGGTTGGGCTGCAAGTCCTCGGCAAGCATAGATGTGGAGACGTCGATGGCCAGCATGATGTCGATGCCCTCAACGTTCTTCTCATCCCAGGCGTTGTGGGTCTGAGGACGGGCAAGCACCAGCACGATCAGCGTGTAGGTGATGCACCGCAAGACCATAGGGGCATTGATGAGATTCACCCGCCACGAGCGATGGGCGTTCTGATAAGCGTAGGTGTCGCTCATCTTGAGTGTAGGCTCGCTTTTCCTGCGCTTCAGAAAATACCACAATATGTAGGGTATGAGCAGCAGGAGCAGCAAGAAATATTCCTTATTGGCAAATTCCATTATCCCTCCAATTGATAAATGTTATACACAATCCAGGCGATGAGCAGTGCTACAATGATGCCGATCACCCAGAGCAGCGTCTTGATGATTCGGCGGTTCTGCGAAGCCTTCTTCTCGTCGTCGCTCAACTTGGGCACGATCCGCTCCTCCGTTGCCTCCTCATCGCGTTTTGTCTCGTCGATGAAGTTGACGGCATTCACCAGGTTCAGGTCATCCTCATTGATGAGCGTGGAATATTTGGCAAACTTCACCAGGTCGGCCGTCTCAAACAGCTCGTGCAGCTCACTGATCATCTTGGCATCGCCAACACTCTTCAGGCGGTCGATGATCTCGGCCGAGGTCATCTCCTTAGCGTTGAAGCCGAAGCGCTCGCTGATATACTGTCGTATGGTGTCGGTCAACTGCGTATAGTAGGTCTTGGGATCATCCACAGCCGTCCGTTTGTCGCTCTTTATCTGCTCAATGGCCGAGAGAGCCTTCTGGTGGGCCGGAATATGGCGCACGATGCGTATGCGGGTGATGATGGGCTTGTTCTCGCGCAATCTCACGTAGAGATAGAATCCCACGGCGCCCAGCAGCAGAACGAGCATTCCAAGCCAGAACAATGGTGCCCACTCGCTCCAGTCGAAGGGTACGTCCTGTACGTCCTTGGGAGGGAACATCTTGTTGGGATGAAGCGTGTCCACCTCTACGGTGAGCACCTTCAGCCCCAAAGCATTCGATGCATAGTCGCGGCCGTCGACCTTCACCTTCATGCTGGGGATAGCATAGACGTTCTGATCAAACGACGTGATAGTGTATATTTTCCTCACTCTGACGTTGCCGTTGTCCACGTCCGACGTGTCGGCTGCCGTAGACGAGAGCACTTCCACTCCGGGCACGATAGGCTGAGAGCGCTTAAAAGAGGGGAGAGAGATCTGGCTGCCCTTCTTGGCCACAACATCCAGCGTGATGTGGGCCTGCTGACCAATGAGCATCTCTACGGAGTCCATGTTGGCTTGCACCTGCACCTGTCCCACTGTCACCAGAGGAATCATCAGCAGCAGAGAAAGAACAAGATCTCTGATAATCTGTGTTTTATTTTGAATCATTTATGAACGTTGCTTAAATAAGAGAATGAGCTTCTTCACGTAGTCCTCGTCGGTGGCGATGCTGATCCAGTCCACCTGGCTCTTTCTGAACGTTGTGGAGAGTTGCTCTTGACGGCTGTAGAAATAATTGCGATGCGCGGCCCGCAGCTTGCGGTCCGACGTGTCGATATACATCTCGTGTCCGGTCTCGGCATCTCTCACTTTCAGGAGTCCTACATCGGGAAGCTGACGGCAGAGGGCATCGTAGATCTGCACGGCCACCACATCGTGCTTCCGGTTGGCCACCTGCAGGGGCTTCTGGAAATCCTTGCGGTCGAAGAAGTCGCTCAGCACGAAGCAGGTGCAACGGCGGCGCATCACCTGCGTCAGGAATTCCATGGCTCCGCCGATATCGGTCTTCCGCAGACCGGTCTGCTCATCGTCGTTCTCTCCCCACGTGAGCATCTCGCGGATAAGGTAGAGGATGTGCTTGCGGCCCTTCTTCGGCGGAATGTATTTCTCGATATGGTCGGAGAAGAAGATCATGCCGATCTTATCGTTGTTCTCAATAGCCGAGAAGGCGAAGGTGGCAGCGATCTCGGTGGCCATGTCGCGCTTCAGCTGCTTCCGTGTTCCGAAGTCGAGTGAGCCGGAGACGTCGATGAGCAACATCACCGTGAGCTCGCGCTCCTCCTCAAACACTTTCACGTAGGGCTTGTGGAAGCGGGCGGTCACATTCCAGTCGATATCGCGGATATCATCTTGAAACTGATACTCACGAACTTCCGAGAAGGCCATACCCCTTCCTTTAAAGGCACTGTGGTATTGACCGGCGAAGATGTTCTGGCTCAGTCCGCGTGTCTTGATCTCAATTCGTCTTACCTTGTTTAAAATATCCGATGTATCCATATTTTATCGTATCACTTTGATGATAATCTTCACAGGCTGGAGACGTAAAATCCCCGCCTGCTGGTGCGGTGTGCCCCGTCAAATACTGATGAGCCGCCAGAGTGAATAATCTGAGCGGTCCTACGGGCCACCCGCAAGAAAAGTGCAGATTCGGAGTCTTCAATTTTCCGTAGGAGGCTGATATATCAAAAATTTTCAGTTGACTCCTGATTCGGAAACTCCCGGCTCTTTATGGCACCTCGATCTTATTGATAATCTTCGATACGATTTCCTCGCTGCTGACGTTGCTTGCCTCGGCCTCGTAGCTCAGGCCGATACGGTGGCGCAGAACGTCGTGGGCAACGGCTCTCACATCCTCGGGTACCACGTAGCCGCGGTGCTTGATGAAGGCGTAAGCCCTTGCGGCCTTGGCCAGGTTGATGCTAGCACGCGGTGAGCCGCCAAACGTGATCAGGCTCTTCAGCTCGGGCATATTGTAATGGTCGGGATAACGGGTAGCAAAGACGATGTCGGCAATATACTGCTCTATCTTCTCATCGATATACACCTGACCTACGATCTCGCGGGCATCGAGAATTTCCTTTGCTGTAGTCACGGGTTGTACCTCGGGCATCTTGCCACGAAGGTTCTCCCGCATGATGAGTTTTTCCTCCTCAATCGTAGGATAGCCGATGATAACCTTGAGCATGAAACGGTCGAGCTGGGCTTCAGGCAACTGATAGGTTCCCTCCTGCTCGATAGGGTTCTGTGTGGCCATCACCAGAAAAGGCTTGGGCAGCGCGAATGTCTCCTCGCCTATTGTCACCTGATGCTCCTGCATGGCCTCGAGCAAGGCACTCTGCACCTTGGCCGGAGCACGGTTGATTTCATCAGCCAGGACGAAATTGGCAAACACGGGACCCTTCTTCACGTGGAAGTTCTCGTCTTTCTGCGAGTAGATCATGGTTCCCACTACGTCGGCAGGGAGCAAGTCGGGGGTAAACTGAATTCTGCTGTATTGAGCGTCGATGAGTTGCGAGAGAGTTTTGATGGCCAAAGTCTTTGCCAAACCAGGAACGCCCTCCAAGAGGACGTGACCGTCACTGAGGAGAGAAATCAGCAAGGAGTCGACCAAATGTTTCTGACCCACGATGACCTGATCCATACCTGCCGTCAGACGGTTGATAAAACTACTTTGTTGTTCGATGAGCGCATTAAGTGCTCTAATGTCTATTGATTCTGCCATAATTTCAAATTAATTTGACTGCAAAATTACAATTTTATAACCACCTTGCCCAACCGTGGCTTCTAAATAATATTAAAAACGAGTGTTTATCCGCCTAAATTAAGAAAGATTAAGACCGGTCAAGAGAGAAAGAGAAGACGCCACTCGGGATCTAAGACCTACCCCTACTAGACCCACCCCCGGCCCCTCCCTAAGGAGGGAGGGGTGCTAAAATCACAAGGAAACGCTGAAGCCGCAGGGTAGGTCTTCTTTCCTTCTGCTGTAGGAATGCCTGAGCTCATATCGCTCAAGAAAGAAGTGGATGCCGCAGGGTAGGAGGGGCGTCATTCCTGACGACCAAGAAAGAAGAGCCCCGCCTCTATCCGCTCACTATAGAGGGAGGGGGGGAAGGGAACATCACCGGAAAATCGCTCACAGACGGACTACCAGCCTTGGGCTGATCTCGGTAACACTCAAGCGACGCAAGGAGCGCAGACAGAGGATAGGGAGTTCGCACTGCTTACTTCTCCCCTCCCTTTTCAGGGAGGGGTAAGTGGGTGGGTCTTCTATCTATCCAACCGCTTCTACGTGCACAGCGTTTAGTCTTCAGATAAAAAAGAATACCGTTTGTTTATCCATATTAACACCACAAGCATTTACGTGGGCTTTAAAAAACTATAAATAATCTGTCCTTTAATTATCACTTTAGATTTTTTATCGTATTTTTGCCAACACTCTATTATTTATGATGAGAACCAGGAGCTCCATAGATCAGAGAAGAAAATGGTATGCATGGGTACTGTTATTAGTATTCCTGCCCATGTTCACTATTTCTTCTCTCCACCTCCATGAGCAGCCGTCGACAGTCGAGGTTTGCTATTCCTGCGTTCATCATCTTCATCATCCGTCTCACATCGCCCATGGCGCAGGGTCGGCAGCGGATTGTGTCTTCTGTCATTTCCTAGCCCTGTCTTATCTCCCTGCCGTATCCTTCATTGTCTTGGCTGCAGCAAGTTTCTTCTTGGTTAAGCCATCTCTGAGAAGATGCGCTATGCATTCAGGAGACTATGGGCATTTCTATCTTCGCGGTCCTCCACAGTATCTGTATTTTTGAGTGTTTTTATTTTTTCAGAATGTCAGTAGCACGTATTGTGCCCCTGTAGTTCTGGTGTAGTTTTAATTTCAAATACAGATAACCAGCATGAAAAAGTTTATCATTTTGCTGTTGCTCAATGCTGTGTGCATTTGGGCTGCAGCCAATACTCCTGTCCCGACTACTACGCTTACAGGAAATATCAAGGATGCCACAGATGGCAGTAATCTTATCGGAGTCACGGTCTATGTCCCCGAGCTTTCAGAGGGAACTGTGACCGACGCAGACGGCAATTATACGTTGTCAGAATTGCCCAAGCGTACGCTCACCCTGCAGATCAGCTATGTGGGCCACCAGACCATCATCAAGACCATCGACCTGTCGAAGGAGACGCATGCGAATTTCGTCATGAAGGAGTCGAATGCCCTCATCAATGAGGTCGTCGTGAAGGGCGTCACGGGAACGGTATTGCTGAAGGACGCCTCGACCCCGATTGCCGTTCTGACGAAAAAGCAGATTGACGGCATCAGCTCTACCAACATCATCGATGCAATCGCACACCAGCCTGGCATCTCGCAGATCACCACCGGAAGCGGAATCTCCAAGCCCGTCATCCGCGGACTGGGCTATAACCGGATTGTCACCATCGACGACGGGGTGAGACAGGAAGGTCAGCAGTGGGGCGACGAACACGGAATCGAAGTGGACCCGCAGCGTGTAGGAAGCGTGGAAGTGTTGAAAGGACCGGCTTCCCTGATGTATGGCTCCGACGCCATGGCGGGAGTCGTGATTCTCAATCCGCAGCCTGCTGCTCCCGTCGGACAGATCCTGGGGAATGTATCTTCGGAATACCAGACCAACAACGGTCTGTTCGACTACAGTCTCAACTTGCAGGGCAACCAGAATGGCTTTATCTGGGGAGGAAGATATTCAGAGAAATTCGGGCCCAAGGGGGATTGTCCGTGGCGGGCAGATGCCGCTGCCTAACCAAAGACAGTAACACATCTATAGAAAAAGAAGGGTATATCCCTTATTCCC
>ONYS01000227.1 GCA_900322095.1 uncultured Prevotella sp. | reverse complement strand
TAACTCAGGTTAAATCTGATACATTGAGGGTCAACATTTTAGGCGCAACCTAAACAAAGGACGTACCTTTGCAATCGCTTGAAGTCCAGACCGCCCATGTTGGGCAGCGTAGGGCAACCGAATATAGACAAATGTAATAACAATATAAAATAGCAGATATGACGAATTTATGTACCAAGGTCACAGTGCGGAAGCGACCTATCAAGAACGGGCAGACATCGCTCTATCTCGATTTCTACCCACCAATCCGCAACCCGAAGACTGGCCGTCTGTCACGACGCGAGTATCTGGGCTTCTACATCTACACGAACCCGACGGAGAAGTTCCAGCAGGAGTACAACCGCAGCATCATGCAGAAGGCGGAACTCATCAAGTGCCGACGCACGGAGTCCATCATCAATGAGGAATTCGGCTTCCTCGACCGCTCCAAAGGTCAGGAGAGTTTTTTGGACTACTTCAAGGCATGCATGGACAAGACCACCAACAAGCCCAACTGGGAAACCGCCTACAAGCACTTCGTCAGATACACCGACGGCGAGTGCCGCTTCTGCGACCTCGATGTTTCCTATTGCCAGCAGTTCCTCGACTATCTTTTGTCGGAAGAGTGCAACCACAATGACAAGCCGATGATGGCCACCACCGCCAACAACCACTTCGTCAAGTTGAAGGCTGCCCTGCGCATGGCATACGAGGACGGGCATATCAAGGACAACATCGCACAGAAACTCGTAAAGGCCAAGGGACATGGCAACAAACGTGAGTATCTGACTCGCGAGGAACTGGTCAGACTCTCGAATGCGGAATGCAAGAGCGACGTGCTGCGACGTGCCGGGCTGTTCTCCTGCCTGACAGGTCTGCGTCTGTCTGACTGCATCCTGCTCAAATGGGAGAACATCAAGAAGTCGGGCGACGGCGGCTGGGTGCTCGACATCACCACCAAGAAGACCAAGACCGATGCCATCCTGCCCATCAGCGAAGAGGCACTTGCCCTGTGCGGTGAGCGCGGAGAGGGTCAGGTGTTCAGGAAACTGACACCGAACCTTGTCGCCGCCCACCTCAAAGACTGGATAGCGGCTGCCGACATCACCAAGCACATCACGTTCCACTGCTTCCGCCATACCTTCGCCACCCTGCAGTTGGCTGGGGGCACGGACATCTATACCGTGAGCAAGCTGCTTACGCACAGCAACCTTGCCACCACCCAGGTGTATGCCGAGGTGGTCGATGAACTGAAACGCGATGCCACAAGCCGCATATCGTTGAAGGGCGATAACGTGTCACTTGCTGCTCCTGTTGTTTGACACCCCAGTTTTCCATTTCCTTTGACAGATAGACGTTAAACAATAATAACTACCCTATATGGAAAATGCAACCACTAATCTCTCGTTCGACCAGCTGCCCAGGGCGGTTGGCGAACTGCTGACCAAGGTGGACTATGTAATCAGCCGCCTTGACAAGAAGAAGGATGCCGACGACGCATCCCCGCACAGCGACGATGACCAGATGATGACACTGGAGGAAGCCTGCCAGTTCATCGGCAAGAAACGCTCCACGATGTACTCCCTCACCTCTGAGCGGCGCATCCCATACCGCAAGCGCGGCAACAAGCTCTACTTCTTCAAGAAGGAACTGGTGGAGTGGATTCAGAGCGGAGGAGCATACGACAAGCCTTATACACTCTCCGAGCAGGAACAGGCCGAGTTTGATGCCCATCTGGAAAAGATGCGCGAGAAGAAACGCCATAAGCCAGCCGTGCTTGACAAGTCACATGAAGTCGGACAAGGAGAACATTAAGCCATGAGGGATGATGCGGCCTTACGTTGCCTCCATACCCATCTGCCTTTACGGACAGAAACCAGACACTTTACAACGCTGTCGGCAAGATGCTTCCAGTACCCTACGGGTATGTTTAAGGTGTTTGGGGGAGCAAGTATAGGTTTTGCGTCCCACAAAACCACGGCTCAAAAAGCCGATATTAACCAGATGTACCATCCAGCATTTTACAAC
>ONYS01000080.1 GCA_900322095.1 uncultured Prevotella sp. | reverse complement strand
ATCCGCATGGGAGACCGACAAGAATGACGAAAGCAAGAAGATTGTCTGGCAGTTCCGTACAGAGGATGCAAGAGTGAAGTTAATTTCTCTTTATCCGAAATTATGAGTATAATAGAAGAAATGATCAGGACACTACACTAGCGCAATTAGAATATGGCCATCAATTTTTGGAAGAAGCAGAAAATTATATTAAATTTGCAGAAAAGGCAATCAGACATAGATCAATACGCATCGTCGAAGCCTTAGAGATGAGGGTATAATCAAAATCTTTAAATCTATGGGAAATTTTGCTCTTTTCGTATTTTTCGCAGGTCTTATAGCCTTCGTGGTTTGGGGAGTTGCAATGACTGCAATCGGTTTGGTTTATGATGTGTATATCATCCTTAAGTACATCGGTAAAGGGATAAAGTGGCTATTCAGAAGAGGCAAACATTGAACATATAGGGATTCGCACATAATCTCCATGCATCAAAAGTAAATCCTTCGCAGCAGAATGACAACACTACCCCACCCTATTCTCTGAGGGGAAACCAGAAGGCGGCAAACCAGCACGAAGTGCGCAGACAGGCAGCATAAGGCATTAATTATTCTCGCTCGCCAACCACAATTATGAATTATTCTCGCTCCAGCCAAATGATGGTTAATGAGTTGTGAATTAAGGATTGTCCATACTCCCATTTACCACAAATTTAGGGCAAATTTGAAAAAATGTAGAAAAATATTTGGAGGTTTCAAAAAAAGTATATACCTTTGCAGTCGCAAATAAGGAAATGACCGTTAGGTCACGAATTCCTAACATCGCGGAGTGGAGCAGTTGGTAGCTCGCCAGGCTCATAACCTGGAGGTCGCACGTTCGAATCCTGCCTCCGCAACTAAAATGGCGTAAAGCGTTGGTAATCAACAATTTACGCCGTTTTTTCGTCTTCGAAAGGGACGAAAATGGGACAAATTAACGTTATACATTGTTACCGATGGCGGAAACAATGTAAAAAAAATGTTTCTACCAGAAAAAGGCTCTTCCTCAAAAAAAGGCATCTTGGATTTCACGATGCCCAAACTTCATAAAGGTAAAAAATGGTTCATTGACTTCTATGCCTTCGACCCTGTGCAGGGTCGGATGCGGCGAAAGAAGTACATGCTCGACCACTTCGAGTCCTCGAAGGGACGGTCGGAGATGGCCACCGTCATGCTTGCGGAACTTTTCCACAAGCTCGTAGCAGGATGGAATCCTTTCTCCACGACCGTGGACCAGCGGGCTTACACTGAGTTCTCCAAGGTTGTCACCCGTTATAAGGAGTATGTTGAAGCCTCGCTCCGTAATGAAACCCTGAAGCGTAAAACCGCCATCGACTATCTCAGCCGGTTGCGTCAACTTCTCCTTTATATCTCGGAGTCCGGGCTGGAGATAAAGTATATCTATCAGTTTGACTCAGGCTTCTGCACGGACTTCCTCGACTACCTTATATATGACAAGGATGTCACGGCCACGACCCGCAACAATTACCGCACATGGCTTTCTGTATTCTCCAGTTGGCTGCGTGAGAGAAAGTATATTCCTGACAATCCCGTAGAGAACATTCACAATCTGAGGGAGAAGGACAAGTTCCGTGATGCACTCACTGCTTCTGCACTCAACAAACTCCGTGATTACCTTAAGAAGGAAAATCCTCCATTCTATCTTGCCTGCATGATGGAGTACTACACTTTCATCAGGCCGGACGAGTTGCGTTATATTAAGTTGGGAGACATCAGCGTCTCTGAGCAGACGGTCTACGTGAGCTCAGAGATATCCAAGAACCGGAAGGGTCAGACCGTTGCTCTCAATGATGCCGTTATACGCATCATGATTGAGCAGCGCGTCTTCGACCATCCCTCTCAGGAGTATCTTTTTGGTCATGACTTATGCCCTGGTCCGAGGCAGATTAACATCAACCAGTTCCGTTTGGAGTGGGTGAAGGTCCGGAAGGCTCTTAATTTCCCTGATTCCTATCAATTCTACAGCCTGAAGGATTCAGGCATTCGTGACCTCGCGAATGCCGAGGGCATCATCTATGCCCGTGACCAGGCACGTCACTCTGACGTGGCAGTGACTAACCGCTATCTGAAGTCTTCCTCTACTGTACACGACCAGACTAAACACTTTAAGGGGGAGTTATGATCCCTCACGACTTCCCCCAACCTTGAAAAAATGGCAAAACAAGTGCTAATATATTGCGTAGAAGTAGCCTGTCTTCTCCTTGTCGATACCTTCGTTCGATACCTCTATCTCTATCTTCTCGCAGATGTACCGCTTATTCCTGAAGGTATATATTTTGGTAGGGTCCGGGATGTCATCACAGCAGAACTTGAAGCTTATTTGGTTGTTCTTGTCTACTGACGTGCTTGTGAACCTTCCTGTGCTCTTTACAGTTCCGCCTCCGAACTCTGACCCACCCAGATAATAAGGGAGAGCCTCCAGCGTCAACGATCCGATTTCAGACCGGATGGTGTAGTCGGGGTACATCCTCCAGTCCGTGTAGAGGACAGGTACACGGTATTTGGTGTCCTCGCTGTCCGAAGTCTTCTTGTCATAGGCAATCGCCTTATGGTCTCGAAGGTTCACGACGTTGTTGGCCACGAATGCCACCGGCATCTTGGAATCGTCTGATTCCTCGGAAGTCTCTTCCGTACTTCCCTCCATGGCATCCTGCACCGTGTAGTAATATTCACCATCGTCGTCGACGCTCATCTCCTCCAGGCTCTTTTCCACCTCGTTGCTTACTGATGGCACGACCATCCATGGATTTCCCATCTTGTCTCCCATCACTTCCCAGAACTTGGCATTCTTTTCCTGGTTCTTTCTTTGGTATATTGCAACCGGTATGATGTTCAGTTCCTGGAACGTCTCGCTTTCCATGTCCCTGATGATGGGATTGAAGTATCCGCATTGCGTCCTTCTGACTTCCGTGTCCTCGGAATCCGGGTCTCCCTTTGGGAGTTCTGCCCAGATGTAGTAGTCATATCCCTGTTTGAATATGGTGGTCTTCCTTTCCTTCTCCGTCATCTTCTCGGCAGCGGCAACCAGGTCATCCATGCTGGCATACTCCTTAGTGACGTAGTTCTTCTGCACAGACTGTGAGATATATTCCCGCCAGTCTCTGTTGACAGCATTGTCAAATGAATATTCGATGTTTGATGTCGAGATGTTGTCGAGACCGTCTTCGTCATATTCCACGCTGAAGTCATCCTCACATTCATAGGATACGGTGTCGTTGTTCATCAACTCGTTCGTCGCGATGATCTTTACGCTTTTGTGTATCTCGTCGAAGATGAAGGAAGCGTTGAAGAATTTTCGGAGCTCGTCGATGAATTTGTACACTGTCCAGTGAGGAAGAGCGTTGGCGATCTTCCCACTTTTGCAGGCGCTGACGACCACCAGCCTGTTCCATGGGTCTTTGTCTATATCGTTCCTCTCGATGGTGTACCCCTCATATTCCATTACTTTTTTGAGGACGTATGTAAGGTATGGCTGCACTGCGCAGTTGCTCATGTAACTGTACGTTCCCGATGGATATTTGACTCCATTGATTTTGATTTTCGAGAATTTTGATACGGCAATCCTGTTTGCCATTATCTCATTCGTCTCGTCGTTGACTGGACTCATGACACATACATCCTTCTGTCCGACGTAGTTGGCCGTAGACAAGTCCACGAAGACGAGCCACTGGAACGTGTCCATGGAAGGCATTTCTACTCCGGCATTCTGATATATGGTTTTGTTGATCCCGGTGTCAAGCTTGACAACGGGATAGTTGATCTCGTCGATATAGTGCTTCTCGAACTTCGCGTTGTACTTGATCCGTGACTTCCCGCCTACTATCTGCAGATATACCTTGTCCTGGTCAATCTTCGTTACCGTCCCCTTGCCGCTGATGATGAGCCGGTTGTCAGCGTACAATTTGCAGTCCTCGTATTTCGGGAGTTTCTTTGCAACGTCGATACGGTCGACGTTGGAGAAGATTATTTTGTTTTCAAGGATGGCCATGGGAAATTGCACATCGTATGTGTAACTTCCCGAATCCTTCACGAACTGGTTCTCATAGGTTACCTTGATTTTCTGCGTCGTGTCAGGATAGGCCTTCTTGTCATTGATTGTACAGTATATCATATTCCTTTAGCCCATTATTTGTTGTTCTGCATTTTGTCCCAGCGACGTTCCTCCTTCTTGAAATATTCCATCGAGAAGAGGACTTTGATGCCGTCTTCGAGTCTCTTGTCTAACTTGTCCATGGTGTCACGTGCCTGGTCCATGGTATCGGCCAGCTCGCTGTTGTCGTTGCTTACGTTGACGACGGGAGCGACGACGGCGCTGCCGCCCTGCCCCAGTTGCCTTGTCACGTCATTGGCGGTCAGGCTTCCCACGGTATTCGTTCGCTGCGCATGGTCGATGAGTTGCAACACGGGCATGACATTGGGATTTTCCAGCGTCTGATGGTTGGCTACGAACTCCCCTTCATGCACGATGCCGGCCCGGCGACGGAAGTTGCTGCCGCCGGTGAAACCGCCCGAATAGTAACCTGCCTCCTCTGCTGCGTGCTGTTTCTTGATGGTCGCGATGTTGAGCAGACCAGCGGCCATGGCGATGCCAGCCGCGATGGGCGCAAGAACCATATTTCCCGGAGCAGGAAGTTTCATTGCAGATGAATATGCATTCATTGCTCCTAATATCATCGACGCTGTAGCCTGCGCCAACTCGATTTTCATCGCCTTCTTGTTGTACTTCGTCTTGATCTTGGCTATTTCCTTCTGTTCTTTCTCCTCCAGTTTTTTCTTCTTGGCCGAGTTGTTTCCTGCTGCGTTGATCTGCTTCTCGTATTTCTTGGTGACGACGTTCTGCTCATATTGCGACTGCGCGTTGAAATATGACGACATGCCATCAAGAATCTGACTGATGGAATCGAAGGCAGCCTGCGCCTTTGACGTGACGCCTTCCATCATCGTGCCGAATGCCATGGACTTTGCCTGTTGGAACTCCTCGAAGTTCTCAGCGTCCTCACCATACATATCCTTCAGTTGGGCGACGGTATCTTTGTAATGTACGATATCGCCTATAAGATAACTGCCCAGGGTGGGTTTTGTCTCACCCTCTTCTGCAGATGCGTAGTTGCTTGCCGTCTGGTATGCTGTCTGAGCATTCCTTCTCACTACCTCGTTATGAGAATTGTTCTTTGCCTGCTCAGATTTTTGCAGTTCATAATTGAGTTCAATTTGGTGCTTCATCTCCTGGTACTCCTTTTCCTTGATGAGTTTCTGCTTCAGCAGGTCATCAAGTCCTTGGAGTTCTATCTTCTTCTGAGTTTCGATATCCGTCTTTCCCCATTGCTCACGGTACCGGGCGAGTCTTTCCTGGTACTGCTGCTGCAGGCTCACTGAGTGTTCCTGCTGCATCTGTTCCATCTCGTCGCGTGCCTCAATCCATTCCTCGGAACCGGCCTTCAGGGATTCAATCTTCTTCTGTTGCGCTGCCATGTCGATTTGGAACAGACGTTCCTGCAGCGCAGACTCGTTCATGTATATTTCTGAGGATGGATTGTAGTAGTCATCGTTGGCCAGTGCTTTTTCCTTGGCCTTCTGGGTCTCAATCTCCTTGATGGTGGCCTTTTGCCGGTCCTCCATCTTCTTCAGTTCCTCTTCCGCTTTCTTCTGGTCATACTCGCTGCCGTCCTCACCATATTTCTCATAGACTTTCTTGATGGCTTCATAGCCTTTCTCAGCTATGTCGTGCTTGGCGTCGAGATAGTCCTTGTAGAGTTTCTGGCCTGTGGCGTAAGCATAGGTGTTGTCGGCCTGTTCCTTGGCCGTCTTGTCTTTCTCTTCCTCAATCTCCTTTTTCATGGCGGCTTTACGTGCTGCTTCCTGCTTCTTGCGCTCTGCCTCCAATTTTTTCTTCTCTTTGTCTGTTAATCCTCCACCTCCGCCATTGCCGTTATCCTGCTTTTCCGGCTTCGGCTGTGGCTGGTTTGCTTCTGCCTTCTGTATGTCGTTACCGTATATATCCTCGATGGCCTTTGTCTTTTTGTCGATTTCATCGACCTTTTTCTGTGCCTGCTGAACCCTTTCTTCGGCCTTCGAGATATTCTGACTGAGGAAGGCAGTCTCTGCCTGAGAGGGTGCCATCCGTAAAGCACCATTACTCTTGCTGATTCTCTTTTGAAGTTCAGCAGCCTCTTTCTGGGTTTTCTTCGCGTCCTCCAGTGCGAGTTTTGCATCTGCCCGTTGCTTGCCCAACTCCTTCAACTTGTCTTTTGCGCCCATTACCTCATACATGTGCATGAGTGACTTGATGTATTCGTCGAGCCTCTGCTTGTTGGCTACATATCTTTGGCGAGTGGCATCCAGTTTGGCGTTATACCCTGGTATGATGGAATTGAGTTGGTCAGCGGCCTTCTTTCTTTCCTTCATGGAGAGGTTGCCGTTGTTCATGGCCTTTTCTAGCGTCTTGATGCGTTCATACTCCTCAACAGTCCTTTCAGCAGCGGTTTTCTTGATGTCATTGAGTTCCTTCTGTATCTTTACCTGGTCATTGGTCTTTCTCGTTAGGTCTATTAGTAATCCTACAAGTATACCTACTGCAGCTGCTACGATTGCATAAGGATTCGCTTTCAACATGTTGAATAAGTTCTTTGTTGCAACTTTAACTTTATCTGCCCAAAATGCTTGCAGCTTATCCACTATGATCTTTCTTTGCGCTACAACAATATACAAACCTATTGCTGTTATGGTACTTGCTAGTGTTACTCCATATTTGCTTATGAACTCGACCAAAATTGACAGCGCCTTCACGGCCAGTGAAGTGGTCGTTATTCCGTATCTTGCTATGGGCAGGAGTTTTTGTCCGAGTTCGATGGTTATTTCCTTGAATGCTTTCTTTGCCTTGTCAATCTTCGCGGCTTCAGTCTCATTCTGCACATTGAACTCGCCGATGACGCTTGTGCCAGCGGCATAAGCCTTATTGGCGGTGTCCTGAGCCTCCTTTACCTGGTCAAGGTGTGTGGCTACAGATGAGAGTACACCGACGGCACGGGTACCGTCCAGGTTCATTTCCTGAAACATGGGAGCCAGTGAGTCGAAGCCGCCTTTATTCTGCATCGTCTGCATGAAGGTGAGTAAAGCTTCGTTGGCATCCGTCTTCAGCATCTTCGTGAATTTAGCCACGTCGACACCGGCGATCTTGGCGAACTTCGCAGGGTTTTGGTACATCTTCGTTATTAACTGGCTGAACACTGTGGAAGATGTTGCTTCCTCCTGCATGTTCTGGTCAAGGGCCGATGCTATACCCATGATCTCAGCCTGTGACATATTTGCCTGTCTTGCCACACCTGCGAGGTCGGCAGTGAAGTCGACGATATATCCGGCGTTGGCCGAAGAACTCTGCGCAAGTTCATTGACAGCAGAACCGGTCGCCAGCATGGCGCCGCGCAGTCCTTTCGTCTTGTTCTCGCCGAAGACCTGTGCCAACTTACCGATCTTGTCGACGGCACCCTGCCCCAGGTCGTCGCCCAGTGCGACGCCGATTTTGTCGGCAGCGTCGACGAATTCCTCGATGCTGTCCTTTGCTGTGATGCCCAGTCGTCCTGCCGCTCCAGCAAGTTGGTTGAGTTCCTCCCTCGATGTGCGGGTGTTCATCTTCTTGAAGTCCTCATTCATTTCCTCCACCTGCGCCATCGTCTGACCGGTGTACTTCCGCACATTGTTCATCTCCTGGTCCATCTCCGTATATGCTTCCACGCATTTACGAACGGTCATACTCAGACCGGTGATGCTGCTGAGAAGAGTCGTAATAGCCACGGCATTTTTATTCATGGACTCGGCGAACCTTGACCAAGTACTACCTTTAGAAGCCACACTCTGCTCTTCTGCTACTGCAGAGAGTTGTGCCTTCACCTGCTTCAACTGGTTTTCCAGACGTTTGTATGCCTCGGTTCCGCGGTCAGTCTCTCTCAACCGCTCGTTGAGCACCTGAACAGAATACTCCATGTCCCGGATTTTTGCCGTACTCAGATTCTTGAGCGTCCTGTCGATGAGGTTTAATTCCTGCTTTGTCTTCTCTGTATCATTATTAACTCTTCTAACTTCCTCATTGTATCTGTCGATGGCCGTATTGACCTGCTGCTGAGACCTTTTGATCTCTGTGATCCTCGTCTGGATTGTCTTCAGTGAAGTCGCAGCTTTCTCATATTCTTGAGTGTTCGGCTTTGTCTCGTCCATCTGACGTTTCGCCTCTGCTGCTGCTGCCGTCAGTTCCTTCATGGATGACGTGTTGAGATTGCCCAGAACGTTGCTCAGATTGTGGGCGGCGGTCCGTGCCTGGCTCATCTCGGTGTAGTTTTCCTTGCTTTCGGCCCTGATTCCGGCGATGGATGTCTTTACAGACTGCAGCTTCTCGTTGAGTTGCTTGAAGTATTCCGTGTTCTGCGGAGTCTTCTGCATCTCAGCGTTCAGCATCCTCTGTGCCTGTTGCAGTTGTACGAGCGATGACGAGTCCATGTTTTTGATGACGTCGATGACGTTCGTGGCCTGTTTCTCCAGTTGCCGCATCGACTTCTCATTCTGATTGATCTGCTTCTGCAGAGCATTCACCTGAGTTTTGGAACTGCCACCATTGATAAGCTTATCACGTTGCTTGATAAGATCATCAGTCTTCTGCTTCAAGTTTTTCAGCCTGTTCTCGGCCTCAGAAGTATTCAGTTTTACGTTAGTAACGAATTCATTCCAGTTGTTTGCCATATCCAATCTATTATATGGCAAAAATATGAATTGGGTAGTTCACTTAAAAATACGAAAAAAGCCAAAGATTACTTTGGCTTAACTATTGGGGTGCAACTTTTTATGCCTCTGTCAATGAGCTTTTCAACTTCATCACTGCTCATGTGGTATTCTTTTCCTGCCCATTCTATTATCTCAGGACTGATTTTATCTTTTATTTCCTGTGTTGAAACATCAGGACTTGTTCTGTTACCATGCAGGTATTCATACATCGCTATGCTTTCAACATGATTAACTCTGTCGACCACGAGACTTTCTATAATAGATATTTGTCTCTCATGCTCAGTCATGGGCTTTGAAGGAGCTGAAGGCCAACTGCACTTGAATGCCTGCGGCAAATAAACTATTGCCGTGGCCACTAATCCAGCCATAATAATTGTCGTAATCATACTCCTTCTTTTTTTCTCTATTGCAAATATAAGTATAAAATCTAATATTAGCAAGTTTTTCACGACCTTTTTATAAAAAGGAACTGCCTTCTCAGGCAGTTCCCCCTCCCAAACAATCTTCTTACTTACTAAAAACTAAAACCTAAAAAAACTAATCAACAATCAAAATTCATTTGTCTACAATAACATATTGTTCATATCCTATCTTCGCGTGCGGATTGAAGTTGACGATCTTCACCTTATAACCCTTAGTTCCCCATTCCCACCAGAGGAATTTATGTTTGTACTCCCGGTATACTATAGTAGTGATGGAATCCCTTACACTGTAGGCCAGCGTCGTGTCGGGAGGATGCATGTTCAGCGTGAGGTGAGTCCATTTGTCTGAGTATTCATAACGGCTGGAGGACTTGGCCTCCAGTCTTACCGTGTCATGAATCTCTGTGCCGCTGCGCTGTTGTGACTCCACTTGAGACAGTCTCAGTCTTAGATCCTTTATGAGTTGCTTGTCTGCGAGCTCACGCTTATAGGATGCCTTGTCTATCTTGATTACAGGAGACGTGGCCACGGGTATCGAGTCACGGATCGTGTCCTTCTCTAATGCCGGCGCTATCTGAGCGTGGGCCAGTTCCACGCTAAGTCCATTGTTCTCATCCTTCAGCTCGCTGTTCTTGGAGTTGAAAACTCCTATTGCTATCAGGGCTACGATGACAGACAAGATGCTTACCCAGTATTTTCTGACGACTGTCAATATGTGCATGATAATTCTTATTTGATGTCCTTGTACTCTTCCTGCGCGTCGAAGCATGGGCACGCCTTTACCCATTCGTTCGGCTCTATCTTTCCGTCGTGGTTAAGGTCCGGCGACAGGTCCCGATGGCCGCAGATCCGCGAGCCAGGGAACTGTTTCACCAGTTTCCGCAGCAGGTCGTTCAGCATTCTCTTCTGTGCCGGAGTCCTTGTGTCCTTTGGCGTTTTCCCGTCTTTGTCCACTCCTCCGACGTATGCCACGCCGATGGAGTTGGCGTTGTGACCATAAACATGGGCTCCGACCTCCGTAACCGGCCGTCCGGCGTGTACGCTGCCATCACGGTATATCACGAAGTGGTAGCCGATTTTCTTCCATCCCTTTTTCCGGTGCATCCTGTCGATGTCGGCCACGGTCACGTCACGCCCCTCGGGCGTGGCAGTGCAATGCACTACAATCAGATTAATCTTTCTCATTGTCAGTCTTGTTTTTGACACTCTCCTCGATGTAGTTCTTCACCTCGCCCCATTTGCTGTGGATGTACATGGTGACGCCGAAGACGCTGCCGGCATAGACCAGGCACTGGGCGACATACCAGAGGACGCTGTCCTTCACCTCGTACTTGTTGAGGAAGAAGCACAGGAAGGTGAGCAGCACGCCGCTCACCAGCATCGCCACGGCCGAGCCGTATTGGATCCATTCTTTCGTGTTCTTTTGCATACTGTCCCTCCTGTTTTTATGGCGGGGGCGGCGGACATGGGAGCCGCCGCCCACACCCGTTATGCTGTCGCCTGTGCCACGGCTGTGTCGATCTCAGCCGTCGACAGCGCGCTGTCGTTCGTCGCCGCCCCAGGGATGCCCAGGGCCGTGATGTCGTTCTTGGTCACTGCCTCCGAGCCCGTCACCATACCGTGAGCGTCCGTCGTCAGCTTGCGGAAGCCGCTCGTCTGATGGTGGTTGGTAGTGGCGAACGTGTAGGCCGTGGCCAGCTTGTTCAAGTCCGCCTGATACACCACCACCAAGTTCGTGCCGTCCCAGTAGTAGGCCCGTCCGTCCACGGTGTTCACATAGAGCTTGTCCGTATACGGAGCATTGCTGTTGCTTGTGTCGTTGTATTTATCCCGGCCTTCCCAGTTGTTGAAATACGTGCGCGTCATTCCGTTGACAACGCAATAGGCGAACGTCTTAGCGCTCTTCACAAACACCACCGAGCCGCTCCCGCTGCCGCTCGTTGTCGCGATCGTCGCCGAGTCTATGGTTCCGCCAAACGGCAGCACCGAGTGGCCTCCCTTGTTCATCACGGCAGCCAGTCCATCGCCCGTATCAGAACCCGTAAACGTCTCCAACGCCGTGATTCGGTCATCCAGGCCGTCGAGGTTGTTCTGCAGCCCCGTCACGTTGCTGATCGGGTGCGTGTGGTTCTTTGCCGCTGCGTCCGTGATCCCGTAGCCGCCAAGGGTTGTCGGTTTCCCCGTCACACCACTCCATGGCACCTGTGCGGCTTGTCCTGCCGTGTATTCCATATATCCCGCGGCGCTCGACAGCTTGCTCTCGTCCACCACGATATACATCCGTCCCGTCGACTGCACCTTCACCGTGTCGCCGAGCTGCACCTGTGCCGTCGTGAGCTTGAATCGTGCCGTGTCGTCAGCAACCTGTACCAAGCGCTCCAGCGCGCCCTGCGGGATGTGCGAGATGTCGATCACGCCCTGGATGCCGCTCGCCAGACACTTGCCCGCCACGATCGTGCCGTCCTTGATCTTCTTCGTGTAATACTTCAAACCGTCTTGATCCAAATACTTAGCCATAATTATTCGTTTTTATGTGTTAATGTTATGTTGTTGTCAATGTCATTACAACTGATGCGCGTCGCACACCATCGTTCCCCATGAGTTCCCTTGCACGTGGAACCACGTCACGTGCAGGTGGCATCCGCTCTTGGTGTTCAGGCTTGAAAAGTTCGTTGTCCTAAAGATCCCGAACCCGTCCGCGCTCACCAAATTTATCTTCGCTACACTGTCGGCGCGGAGCATAATGTCCATGTACAGCGTGTTTCCCATGCTCTGCCACCCGTCAGGGAGCTTGAGACTCAGCGTAGCGGAGGTCACAGCCGTGGAGTCAGCTCTTACGTAATAGTCGTTCCCGAAGTTGAGTGTCGTGGAGCTGTTGTTCACTTTGACGCTCACATACTTTGTCAGCCTCACGTTCTCTTTTCCTGCCGCCAACGTCTTCACCTTGGCCCACAGCTGTCCGACCAGCCGCTTCACCCCGTTCAAGTCCAGATATTTCGCCATGTTGTTTTAGTTTGTTATCGTTTCTATATCAGCCTTTCTTGTTATCTCGGTCAGAGTAGCCTTAGGAGCCGCCGTTGTCACCACGGCCGCCCGTGTCACCGTCGTCACCGTCGCCCTTCCTGCCCTCGCTTCGTCGTTTACCTTTGCTCCGTCGTTTGCCGTCGCCCTGTCGTTTGTCGTCCCGTCCGTCGCCCCGTCGTTTGTCGTCCCGTCCGTCGTCCCGTTTCCTTTCCCGGTCTCGTTCTGTACGGCGCTGTATAACAGCGCCCCATCGTTTGCCCCGCTCACGGCTGCGTCGATCTCCGCCCCCGAGAGGCTCTCTCCCT
>ONYS01000222.1 GCA_900322095.1 uncultured Prevotella sp. | reverse complement strand
CGCAGACAAAGAGGGCACCGGCGATGTAGGGGAGATATTGGAATAGGAAAGTGTGCATAGCCGTGAGATTTTATGATTCCTTCAAGAGCGCGATGAGTGATTCGTAGGGATGCTGCTCCTTGGCGAAGCGGTCGTCCATCTTTGTGAGTACGCCACGGATGTCGTCGATGGCGGCCCGCGCCTGAGCGAGGTCGTCCATGTTGGCGACATACTGCAAGTACATCGGCAGATAGTCGGGGAGCTCATCCTCGGCGGGCATGAGTCCGGCCTTGAGATATTCCTCCTTCAGATCGACCATAGCCTGTCCGCGGTCGCGGCTCGTGCCATAGACCATGTCGAAGAGATAGAGGTTGGTCTTCGTCTGGGTGTCGAATAGGTCGCTGTAGGCCGCCTGCCAGCTACGGGCGTCAGCAAAGGACGCCACATAGCCCAAGAAGATCTCCACTTTACTGAGCGATGCCTCGCTGAAGACACCCTCCGCACGGAGCGCGGGCAGGATGTCGGCGCGGCTGTCCCAGAGCTCGGCAGTGGGATAGTCGAGAAGGAGGGAAAGAATGTTATAAGTCTGAATCATGGTCGCTGTCGTTATTATTCATACCGTTGGTCATTGATACCCAGCTTTACTTACCACCGAAGAGATTACAACGCTTGCAGCCCTCGACGAAGTTCGCTTCCTCGTCGTCGAAGCCGAGGCCCGTGCGCTCGTCGAAATGATGACTTCCCTGCTGTTTGGGCGATGAGGGAATGACGAAGCGGTCCTCGTAGTTGGCAATGGCGAGTAACCGGTACATGTCGTCGTACTGAGCTGCCGTCAGTCCTAAGTCCTCAGGCACAGCGGGCTGTTCCTGTCCATCGACGGTCTTCCGCCGCATGTACTCGCGCAGGGCGACGAGTTTGGCGAGGGCCTCGCGGATGGGCTGCACGTCACCGACTGTGAGCAGGTTGGCGAAATACTGTGCCGGGATGCGCATCTCGTCGACCTTAGCGAAATAGTCCATCTCGTCGGTGTCGGCATCCGGGTTCTGCTCCTTCTTGGCCAGCTCCTCTTTCTTCGGACTCATGGCCGGCACATACCACACCATCGGCAGCGTGCGGTATTCGGGATGGAGGGGGAAGGCGATGGCCCACTCCTTCATGAGCTTATAGGCCGGGCTCTTCTGCGCTGCTACAATCCAGTTGTGGCTCACGCCCTGGCGCTCGGCCTCGGCGATGACGGCGGGGTCGTTGGGGTCGAGAATCATCTCACGCTGCTTGGCCACGAGGTCACGCTCGTCGGTGGCGGCATAGGCGTCGGTCTTGTCGGCATCGTAGAGGATGACGCCGAGATAGCGCATGCGACCCACACAGGTCTCGCTGCACACCGTGGGCTGGCCGTCCTCAAGACGGGGATAGCAGAACACACATTTCTCGCTCTTCATCCGCTCATAGTTGAAGTATATCTTCTTGTACGGGCACGCCGAGATACACTGACGCCATCCGCGGCAACGGTCCTGGTTGATGAGTACCACGCCGTCCTTGCGCTTATAGATGGCGCCGGAGGGACAGCTCGGGATGCAGGCAGGGTGGAGGCAGTGCTCGCAAAGGCGCGGCACATAGAACATGAACGTGCGCTCGAAGGCCTCGAAGCCCGCAGTGTCGATGTTCTTGAGGTTCGGGTCGCTCTTGCGCTCATCAAAAGTTCCGGCGAGGTCGTCCTCCCAGTTTGGACCGTTCTTGACCTTGTCCATCTGCTTGCCCGTAATCATGGAGAAGGGACGGGCCGATGGTGGTGTCTTCAACCGCCGCTTGCCTTTCAGCGAGGAGAAGTCGAAGGTGAAAGGCTCGTAATAGTCGTCGACCTGTGGCAGATAAGGGTTGGAGAAGAGCTGTGACATCACCTTCGGCCGGTTGCCGAGGCGCAGCTCCGTACCACCGTTCTTCGTCTTCACCCATCCGCCACGATATTTGTCCTGGTTCTCCCATGTCTTGGGATAGCCCGGGCCGGGCTTGGTCTCCACATTGTTCCACCAGACATACTCCATGCCCTTACGCGATGTCCATACGTTCTTGCAGGTCACCGAGCAGGTGTGGCAGCCGATACACTTGTCCAGGTTGAGGACCATTGCTATTTGTGTCTTGATCTTCATCTTATTCCCAATTTACGTTGTCCACCTTTCTCAACAATACATACTCGTCGCG
>ONYS01000028.1 GCA_900322095.1 uncultured Prevotella sp. | reverse complement strand
CGATCAACCTACCAAAACGCCACAGAACATCACTATGCGCGACATTGCCGAACACTTCGGCGTATCGGTCGCGACCGTATCGCGCGCGCTGAGCGACAATCCGCGCATCAGCAAGGAACGCCGTGAGGAGATACAGAAGTATGCCCGCGAGAACAACTTCTATCCCAATGTCATAGGCGAACAGCTGCGCCATGCCCGCGTGAAATCCACCAAGCTCATCGGCGTCATCCTGCCCGAGCTTCCCCACTTCTACTTCTCCACTATTCTCAGCGGTATCGAGGAGGAAGCCTACTCTAGGGGCTACCTCGTCGTCGTGGCTCAGAGCAACGAGCGCTACGAGCGCGAAAAGAAAATCTGCGAAGCTTTCTATAAAAATAAGGTATGCGGCGTAATCGTGTCGCAGGCCAAGAACACGCAACAATACGACCACTTCCAGAAACTCATGCAAAACGGTATACCCCTCGTGTTCTACGACCGCATTTGCACAGGTGTGGACGCGTCGCGCGTGGTTGTTGACGACTACATGGGCGCTTTCACGGCCGTGCAGCATCTCATCGAGACGGGATGCCGCAACATCGTGTGCTACAACTCGCCCGTGACGATGGAGATTTCCAAAAACCGCTTCAACGGCTACCACGACGCACTGGTAAAATACGGACTGGAGGTGCGCAAGGAGAACGTGCGCATCTGCGACAACCGCGACGACGCCAAGATGATAACGCCAGCCATCATGGACATGGAACCGCGTCCCGACGGCTTCTTCGCCGTCAACGACGACACGGCCATCGGAATCCTGCAGACAGTGAAGCGCATGGGCTACCGTGTGCCCGACGACGTGAGTATCTGCGGATTCACCAACGGCGAGCGGGCCATCGCCTGCGACCCCATGCTCACCACCGTGGAGCAGCGCGGCAAGCGTGTGGGCGAGGAGGCCGCCAACATCCTTATTAATAAGGTAGAGGGCCTCTCCCCCCTCGATAAGGTGGAACGCCGCGTGGTCAGGACAAAACTCATCATACGTGGCACTACAAGATAATGCACAATTCATAATGCATAATGCATAATGCACAATGCATAATGAAAATGCTCAACAGACACAATGCATAATCGGGAATAACAGGATGAAAGAAACAAAAGACAATATCATTGCCCAAAAGAGCATGGCTTTCTCAATAAGGATAGTAAAACTCTATAAATTTTTAAAAGAGAACAAAAGAGAAGACTGCATATCCAAACAAATCTTTCGCAGTGGAACGAGCATCGGCGCAAACGTAAGAGAAGCCATTAGAGGTCAATCCAAAGCTGACTTCAGGGCAAAGATGAGTATTTCTTTAAAAGAAGCAAGTGAGACGGAATACTGGATAGATTTGCTTAAAGCAACCGATTATATCTCCAACGATGCTGCCAGAAGCCTACAAGAGGACTGTGTGGAACTCATCAAACTACTCACTGCCATCATCAAGAAAACTCAGTCGGGCGACGACGTCCACGTTTAAGATACCATCAACCAACAAGCCAAAACAGTAAATAGGCACTTAGAAAACAGGACAAATCAATCTTGTAAATGCACTTTGTGCATAATGAATAAAATATAAAACAGTCAGTACTAATTAATTATGCATTATGCATTATGCATTATGCATTATATAAGGAATTATGAATTATGAATTATGAATTAAAAAAGAAGCCTTTTCTCGATTTCTGGTCGCTGTGGAATCTGAGTTTCGGATTCTTCGGCGTGCAAATCGCCTACGCGCTTCAGAGCGCAAACATCTCACGCATCTTCGCCACCCTCGGCGCCGACCCTCACAGCCTGAGCTATTTCTGGATTCTTCCGCCGCTCATGGGTATCATCGTGCAGCCCATCGTGGGAACGCTGTCCGACAAGACCTGGTGGCACGGCGGACGACGCATCCCCTATCTCTTCATCGGCGCAACGGTGGCTGTGCTCGTGATGTGCCTGCTGCCCAACGCAGGCTCGCTCGGACTCACCGTGAGCGGGGCAATGGTGTTCGGACTCATCGCCCTGATGTTCCTCGACACCAACATCAACATGGCTATGCAACCCTTCAAGATGCTCGTGGGCGACATGGTGAACGAGGACCAGAAGGCAAAGGCCTACTCCATCCAGTCGTTCTTGTGCAACTCGGGTAGCGTCGCAGGCTATCTCTTCCCCTTCATCTTCACCTTCCTGGGCATCAGCAACGTGGCTCCGAAAGGCGTTGTGCCCGACTCCGTTATTTGGTCGTTCTATGTGGGCGCAGCCATCCTCATCCTCTGCGTCATCTACACTACGCTGAAGGTGCACGAATGGAACCCGAAGGAGTATGCCGAGTACAACGGCGTGAGCCAGGAGGTAGAGGACAAGGAAAAGGATTCCGCCAACTGGTTCGTACTGCTGAAGAATGCTCCCAGCACCTTCTGGAAGGTAGGACTGGTGCAGTTCTTCTGCTGGGCCGCCTTCCTCTATATGTGGAACTACTCCACGGGTGCCATCGCCGAGACCGTATGGAATGTCACCGACCCGAAATCGGCTGAGTTCCAGGCTGCCGGCAACTGGGTGGGCGTGCTCTTCGCCGTACAGGCTGTGGGCAGCGTCATCTGGGCTGCCGTATTGCCACAGTTCAAGAACACAAAGGTGGCTTATGCCGTGAGCCTCGTCATCGGTGGCATCGGCTTCGCCATGATCCCATTCATCCATAATCAGTACCTGCAGTTCATCCCCTACCTCCTCATCGGCTGCGGTTGGGCCGCCATGCTCGCCATGCCCTTCACCTTCGTCACCAATGCTCTGCAGGGCTATGGTCACATGGGTGCCTACCTGGGACTGTTCAATGGTACCATCTGCGTGCCGCAGATTGTCGCTGCCCTCTTGGGTGGCGTCATCCTCACGCTCGTTGGCAGCCATCAGTTCAACATGATGATTGTCTCCGGCGTCTTCCTGATCATCGGTGCCATCTGCGTGAAATTCATCAAGAAGTAAATCGCAACACCAAACGAGAAGATTAGAGAACCGCACAACGAATAATGCATTGTGCAGTATAATTGAATGCGCAGCCAATTATGAATTGTGAATTATGAATTATGAATTATAAGTCCGGCCGACACAGACTCACGCCTGTGCCGGCCGTTCTCATTATAATAGAGAGAGAAGATGCAAAACTGTTCGAGACTCGTGTGAGGAGGATTTGGAGCCTCAGGAGTGTTCGCCTATTTCATCAGGCTCTGTATGGCCAATCCCAAGATGCGCTTCCGATACTTATTGGTCTCTAACAGCTGAAGGTCCTTCAGACTCTCTTTCCATGCTTCCACCACCTCCGGATGGTCTTTCAGCGCCTCCTTGTTGCTGCACAGTTTGTAGAGATTATCTGCAATGCTAGACATAAAAAGGTCATCCCTAGGTTGTTTCAGACATTCCTGGTACAAGGCATAATAGGAGCCAAATTGCTTGATCATATTGGTACAGTTGTCGTCACCATTGTAAACTCCTTGGTAATTTTTAGAGTATTCACTGACAACCTGAGTGCTTACCTTACTCATGACTCCACCCAACAAAGACATCTCTGTAGCCACTTCGTTTATCTTCTTACTGTTTTTCACAGGGTCTTTGGCGAGTTGATCCAGCTTGCGTTCCAGTTCACCCAAGCGCTCACCCATTTTCGTCAGGCTATCCCTAAGCTCAACGGTGTTCTCATCCGCTTTCGTCATCTTTTCCTTTAGCTTTGAGGCCACAGCCCTATTTGATATATATATAGAATCGTAACGATTGACACGATTGGGAATGTAACTCCAGCGATATAGCTTACTCAATCCGTTGAGATATTCTATGCTCGCATTGTCTAACTTGCCAGATTTTCTCTTTTTCGGATCGATAGAATAGATTTTATAGAGCTGTCCTTTGATGCAACGAGACTCCTCCCAATAAACCAAGGCGTAGGCATAGCGGTAATCCGGTCGTTGCTTGTCATGAAAGAGGAGCACATTATAGTTGTGATCCCTAATGACGCCGAACTCAATATTATTGTGGGCGCCATCCAAATCTACGGTCAGCGTTTGTGTTGCTGTTCGTCCAGCTATCTTCGTAAAACTGGTATAAGCATTAGAAGCCTCTTTTTTGAACACGGCAGTGAGTTGAACAAGGTCGTCCAGGGCTTTCTTCTTCATCGTGAAGGTGTAGCAGAAGTAAGACATAGGACGCTTGCCGCTCAGGGTGTCCTCGATGACGCTTTCAGTCGAAGAGATCTGAACCTTATCTTCCTGGCCCAAAAAGATATGCATGGCCTGTTCCACAGCATTCTGTGACTTTCCCGCGGAGGGGATAAGGGCCAACAGACCAATGAGGAATATCAAATTCAATTGTTTCATAACGTTTGGATATTAATTGTTTTCTATACGTAATTATGGTTTGTCAGTCTGCTCGTCCTGCTCGTTTTCGTAAAGAGCATTCTCAAGACAATACTGCTGATAATTCAAGATGTCGTCCACGTGTTGGTCTATCAAGATGGAGACAAGCTGCCGGCGCAGCACCTCATTTTCGATCTCTGCTTGTCTGGCCTGTATGACTGAGTCGACATGGGCTTCAGCCAGCAGCGTTTCGGCAGAAACCATAGATCTGTGGAAACGGCGATATTCCCGGAATCTGGTTTTCTTCCTGCCATGATCATTCTTCAGTGAGTCGCTCTTCGAAGGCTGCAGTTTTCTCTGAGCTGTCGTGTCGGCGACATCCACCGGCAGCTCAGACTTCTGCTGCGTCCGGACGGTCTGTGCCATAGGCGACTTCACGGTCGGCGTCTGTGTCTGTTGTGCGGGCCAAACCATCCAAACCACGGCGGCAACTGCGGCGGCGGCAACTGCAGTCCACAAGACTCGGCCAACATGGACGATGCGAAGTGACTTTTGCGCTGGCTCACTGTGAGCAGTCTCCCCGGTTGGGATTTCGGAGGCATTGGGCGAATGAGGTTCTTGAAGCAATCCCTCCTGCTGGGGCATCCCCTCGTCAAACCAAGCGAACATCTGTTGATAAGGCTTCCAATCGTCGTCTACGTTGTGAGAACGGAACCATTGAGCCAGCTCGCGCTCCTCATCCAAGGTCGTCTGCCCCTGCATGTAGCGGTTGATAAGTTGTTTGATGTGCTCATTTTTCATTGATTCATCCTCCTTTTTATGTCGTTTAGCAATCGTTTTCTGGCTCGGGAGAGCAGCGTAGCGACTGAATTCTTATTCACTCCCAATATTCTTGCAATCTCTTCGTTGGTCTTTCCGTCCACTTGTCGCAGGTGAAGCACCTGATATTCCGTGGAAGGCAGAGTCGACATCCGCCGTTCCAGCCATGCCTCGTTGTCGGCAATCTCCGCTCGAGCATCGGGCTGCACATACTTGTCGACAAGCAAGGGCTGGGGTTCGATAGGCACCGTGGCCCGCCGTTGCCGCAACAGACTGATGACCAAATGGCGCGACACCACGGCTGCAAGTCCCGCAACGGGCTTGTCGGCCGGTAATTCTTGGTGTAGTGTCCATAGTTTGAGCATCGTGTCTTGCGCAACATCTTCCGACAGATCGTCATCAAGACCAAACCTGTGGCAGACATCTAGAGCAACCTGACGTGCGCTCTTCGCTATGGATTCAAATTCCTTTTGGTTCATACGCTGTCGCTTTTCAACATGATAACGCCAATGGGGACGAAAATTCAACAGGATTAACCTTTGTTAATACTTAGGAAGGAGAAACCACTCTGCGGGAGGGTAAGATGTCGGCGTCGTCGGCAGGAATGCCGACGCACCTTCGGAAATCATTTGTTGATTAACGCACCGCTTCGCGGAATAAAGAATAATAACGAATAACCATGCGGCTAAATGTACGGCTACCGCACTAGCCAATTATGAATTATGAATTATGAATTATAAAGACGCCTTCCTCAATTACTTTCTTCAGCGTGTGAATATCGTACTTGACGTCTATCGATTTCTACGAATAAATAGGGTTATAACGCACTATTCTTGTCGGGCGGCACGTGCCGACCTTATGGCTGCCACGTGGTAACTATATTGCTACCACGTGGTAACCATATTGCTACCACGTGGTAACCATGTTGATACCACGTGGTAACCAGCATGATTATACCGATATTGCCTCGCTATTATGAACACAGCGAGTCGTGCTTAGTCGGCAACAAAGGCCTGCCCGATAAATTTGGAGTCTTAAATCAGAGAATAAATTGTTTAGTCAGGAAAGAATAGAATTCCCAGATTCTCTAATTATCTTATGAAAGTTGAGTGTGTTACCTGTCACCGTATAAAATATTCCAACTTCGTTTGAGATTTTGCTGTTCAAAATTTATTAATCTGTATCCAAATAGTCATTTTTTCCTACCATTTCCAAAAAGTTCTGAATGAGAGCCGAGTCGTACAAGACTGATAAACTCATCGCTTATCCAAACGAGAAGAAAATCTCCTTGGATATGACATTCCCAACATCCTTCATAATCATGGTGGAGCATATGGGGATAATACTCCTCTGGAATCGGTTCTCCATTTTCTAATAGAATCAATATCTGTCGAAGTGCAGCCAACTTTTTAGGTTGGTTGAGAAATCTTTTTAAGTCCTTTTTGTATTGTGAAGTAGGAACTAGCCTCTTTTTCATCGCAACGTAGATTGAATCATTGCTTCTACACTGCTCGTGTCAATAGAAGAATCATCGACGAGTCCAGCTTTTACTTTATTTTGATATTCTCTTGCTTCTTTGATGGCGGCTGCAGTTGTAGAATTCGGTACATCTTCTTCTGTCTTATCAAAAAGAGTAACGGCACGCGAGAGCAGAGTTTCCGTAAAATTACTGAAACTTCTATTCTGCAGTTTGGCTATCTCTTTGAGTTTTCGCACCAATTCTGGATCCCAACGGAATGAGACCGATTGTTTGCCTCCTACTAATGTACTCATATTCGTCTTTCTTAAGTTTATAATGCAAATGTAATACAAATGCTTTATTATTCCAAATTTTTCTTGGATTTTATTGAGTCGAGCAGAAGAACTGGCAAATCTAGGCAAAGCACCACATCAGAAGCTCCTATATAAATATAAATATGTATAAGGGCTTGTGATGCACAGTCCGTCCTTCTGCTTGACGAATTCCGAGGAAAAGTTTTGCGCTCTGAACGAAAAACAGTAATTTTGTCAGCACAAGCATAATACAACCCGAAATGAAAACATTCCATTACCTCTTGGCGGTGCTGCTCTCTGCATCTGCCCTTACAGCCGGCGCCCAAAACCTTGCGGGCGGCGACATCTCGCTCCTGCCCTCCTATGAGGAGAAAGGAGCACAATACTTCGACCACAGCGGCAACGCTATCCCCGCTCTCCTGCTTTATCTGAAGGAACAGGGCTGGAACGCCATGCGCGTCAGACTCTTCGTCGACCCGGCTAATGCCACTGACGAGGAAAAGAAGCAGGGCGCAATACAAGACCTCGACTACGTGAAGTCGCTGGCCAAGCGCATCAAGGACGAAGGCTTCAAGCTCATCCTCGACTTCCACTATTCCGACACTTGGGCCGACCCCAGCAAACAGTGGACCCCTGCCGACTGGCTCTCGCTCGGCGACGCGGCCCTGGGCGAGAAGCTCTACAACTATACTAAGGACGCCCTGCAGCAGCTGAAAGACGCCGGTGCCACGCCCGACTACATCCAGACGGGCAACGAAATCTCGTTCGGCATGCTCTGGGGCGCCCGCGACACGCAGGACAACCGCTGCTATATCAACAGTTCCTCGGCAAACTGGAACCGCTTCACCAACCTGCTCAAGCAGGCCACGAAGGCTTGCCGTGAGGTCTGTCCCGACGCAAAAATCATTCTCCACTCGGAGCGCAGTGGCGATGCCACCGTGCTGCTTGACTTCATGAGCCGTATGCAGAAGGCCGAAGTTGACTACGACGTGCTGGGACTGAGCTACTATCCTTATTTCCACGGTTCCTTGCAGACGCTCTCCTCTACGCTCTCGAAGGTGGAAGAAGGCTACAGCGACAAGAAAATCATGATTGTCGAGACCGGCTATCCCGCCCACTGGGCCATTAACGGCTCCAGCTATGACTACTCCTCTACCTATCCCTACACCAACGAGGGACAGAAAAGCTTCACCGACGACCTCATCACTACGCTCCAGCGCCACACCAACGTGACGGGACTCTTCTGGTGGTGGCCTGAGGCCAACGAGTACGGCATCGACTGGCAGAACCCGGTCACGTCGTCATGGTACAACAGCACGCTCTTCGACAATCAGACGGGCCGCGCCTACAGTGCTCTGAGCGAGCTGAAAAACTTCGTCAGCGATCCCACCGCCATCCATTCGGCCACTACGGATGCCGGCAACAACGCCCAGGACCGCTGCTACAGCCTCTCGGGCATGGCCGTGAAGCAACAGCCCACCGGACTCTACATCAAGGGAGGAAAGAAGTTCATCGGCAAATAACACCGCATTCTCTTACCTATACAAAATCAGGGCGCACCCAACAAAGGATGCGCCCTGATTTGTATCTTTCCGGTAATCAATATTTGAACGAACTTCCGCCCAGGAACTCCCTGAGCAGACTCGTCGGCGGAACGTCGCGGTAGGGAATGGGCTTGATGTACTTGAGGAATTTCAACAGCCGATAGGCCTCGGAATACTCCTCACAGTTCTCCGGCACCTGCTCCAGCAGCGGTTCGGCCTGCTGCTTGATGACGGCCAACTCGAAGAGCATGGCGCTGTTGAACACGGCATCGGCATTCTCCTGGAACGGGAATATCCACTTGTTCTCTCCCTTGCGCACCGACGGCCAGCGGTGGATGGACTCCTGAGCGTTCACTCCGCGGTACTTGTAATCGCGGATGATGCGGCGGAGCAGACGGTTGTCGGTCGTGGGAATGTAGTTGTGGTCGTCGAGAAGAATCGTGGTCAGCGCCGATACATAGACGCGGAAAATCTGATTGTTGGGAATCTGCGAGGTCAACTCGGGATTGAGGGCGTGAATGCCTTCAACGACGAGCACGTTGTCGGCCTCCATCTTCAGCTTCTTTCCGCTCTTCTCGCTCCTGCCCGTCTGGAAGTTGTACTTCGGCAGCTCCACCTCCTCACCGCGGAAGAGGGCATTGAACTGCTCGTTGATGAGTTTCAGGTCCAGCGCGTAGATGCTCTCGTAGTCGAGCTCGCCGTTCTCGTCCTTCGGCGTATGCTCGCGGTCGACAAAGTAGTCGTCGAGCGATATCTGCAAAGGTTTCAGGCCGTTGGTCATGAGCTGTATCGAGAGTCGCTTGCACGTAGTGGTCTTGCCCGAACTTGACGGACCGGCCAACAGCACGAGCTTGACGTTCTTACGGTTGGCAATCTCGTCAGCGATGCTGGCAATCTTCTTCTCCTGCAAGGCCTCGCTGATGTTGATGAGATCGGTGGCATGACCATGCTCCACGAACTTATTGAAGTCGCCCACCGTGCGCACGCCCATGATGCGCTGCCAGCGGTGGTGCTCCTTGAAGATCTCAAACATCTTGTCCTGATGGGTCATCTCGGGCAGCACTGCGGGATTCTTCTTGTCAGGGATGCGGAGCAGCATTCCATCGAAATACTTCTCCAGGCCGAAGAGATAGAGTTTCTTCGTGTTGGTCAGCAGCGATCCGTAGTAGTAATCCACGTAGTCATCAATCTGATAATAGGTGGTGTAAAGCTGACCGTAGCTGGAAAGGAGCTTCACCTTGGCCTCATCGCCCTTCTCGCGGAACATCTTCACGGCCTCCTCCGTAGGCACCTCATGGCGCGTGATGGGGATATGGGCGTCGATGATTTCCTGCACGCGGTGGCGTATGGCATCGATGTCCTCCAGCGTGACGGCATGTCCGAGTTCCAAGTCTACGTAGTAGCCGTTGGACACAGGAATGTCGATGATCACCTCAGAGTGAGGATAGAGGTCGTGGACGGCCTTACAGAGGACGAAGAACAGCGTGCGCGTGTAGCAGCGCATGCCCGAACCCTCATGCATGTCGAGGAATTCCACGTCTTTGTTGTGGTAGAGGCGGTAGTGCAGGCCCTCCACTTTATTGTTCACTTTCGCACAAATCGGACCGAAAGGCATCTCAAGTCCACTGGCTCTGAATACATCAGAAAGGGTACTGCCCATAGGCACCGACAGCGTCTGTCCGTTGTTTTTACAACGTATCTGTACTTCTTTCGCGTTCATAGCAATTTTTGCTTTAAGTTATCTCCGGCTGTGTAGCCGATATAAAAGGTCGGGTAAAGATAGTAAAAATATCGCAACCCGCAACAATATGCTCAAGACATTTCGATGAATTTTCTGAAAATTCATGAGTTTTGGCGTAAAAACGAGAGAAGAGGACAGAGAAATCGGGCTTGCGAGAAGGTAAAAACGGGATGGGAAATGCGCGGAATATCATTACGCATCATGCCAAGATGTGATCTTATATGCGCGCTGGTTACTTTTCACTCCCTATGTAGTAGTAGGAGCGTCGTCATTCCTGACGACGAAAGGTTTACTCTTGATGAACAATCAGACTGCTTCCGTGGGCGCCAGGAACGATTTACTTCTGATGTACAATCGGTCTTCATTTCTTGGCCGTCAGGAATGACGGCCCTCCTATCGTCCCTCCTACGAAAATCAATTGTGTTTACTTTCTGATGTTTACACCAAAAAAAGAACCGCGAAACGCCAACGGTTATCGTTTTTTTTCGTATATTTGCAACACAATTGTAACATGCAATACAAATTTACTATATGACTACGAGCGCTTATCTGCTTATCTTCTGCAAGATATTGGGATCGCTTGCCTTATTGATCTACGGAATGAAGATCATGAGCGAAGCCCTGCAAAAGATGGCCGGATCACAATTGCGGCACATTCTGGCCGCAATGACAACCAATCGTTTCACGGGTATGCTCACAGGAACCTTCATCACCTGTGCCGTACAATCCTCATCGGCAACGACCGTGATGACCGTGAGTTTCGTCAACGCCGGACTTCTTACCCTGGCCCAAGCCATTTCGGTCATCATGGGTGCGAACATCGGTACGACACTTACCGCATGGGTGATGTCGCTGGGCTACAATGTCGACCTCACGGTGGTGGTCTTCCCCGCTTTCTTCATCGGCATCATTCTTATCTACAGCAAGAGCAAGCGCTATATCGGCGATTTCCTTTTCGGCATAGCCTTCTTGTTTTTCGCCCTGGTGCTCCTCAGCGCCGCCGGAAAGGAACTCGACCTCGAGCACAATCCTGAAGCAATGGCCTTCTTCTCTTCGTTCGACGTCAACAGCCATTGGTCTATCATCGCATTCGTTCTTATCGGTACGGTCATCACGTGTATCGTACAAAGCTCAGCAGCCGTAATGGCCATCACCATCCTGCTCTGCTCCACGGGCGTACTGCCCATCTATCTGGGTATAGCACTGGTGCTGGGCGAGAACATCGGTACCACAGCCACCGCAAACCTCGCAGCTCTCGGCGCCAACACACAGGCCCGCCGCGCTGCCCTGGCCCACCTGCTCTTCAATGTGTTCGGTGTGATTTGGGTGCTCTGTCTGTTCTATCCCTTCGTCAACCTCGTCTGCTCGCTCGTGGGCTACGATCCCGCAGGCACCAGCTACAGCGTAGCCTATAAGGCAAAGATGCTCCCCATCGTATTGGCCATGTTCCACACCTGCTTCAACGTCACCAACACGGGCATCCTCATCTGGTTTATCCCGCAGATTGAGAAGGTCGTGTGCTACCTTATCAAGCCGAAGGCCAATGCCGAGGACGACGACTTCCGCCTGCGCTTCATCCAGGTGGGTATCATGAAGACTCCGGAGCTCTCCGTACTGGAGGCTCAGAAGGAGATTCAGAGCTTTGGCGAGCGCATCCAGCGCATGTTTGGCATGGTGCGTGAGCTGCTGCAGGAGAAAGACGAACAGAAGTTCACGAAGATATTCGCTCGCATAGAGAAATATGAGGGCATCAGCGACAAGATGGAAATTGAGATTGCCCACTATCTCGACCAAGTGAGCGACGCCCACCTCAGCGACGACACGAAAGGAAAGATTCGTGCCATGCTGCGTGAGATTTCTGAGATAGAGAGTATCGGCGACAGCTGCTTCAACATGGCCCGCACCATCAACCGCAAGCGGAAGGGCAAGGAGGACTTTGTGGAGCATCAGTACGACGAAATCCATCAGATGTTTGAACTCACCGACGACGCCCTGACGCAGATGAACTCGCTGCTGACCAACCGTCGTGAGGCTGGCGACGTGAACCGCTCGTTCAACATCGAGAAGGAAATCAACAGCTATCGTAACCAGCTCAGAACAGAGAACATCAATGCCGTAAACAACCACGAGTACGACTACGGTATCGGCACGATGTTCATGGACCTGATACAGGAGTGCGAGAAGCTCGGCGACTATGTGGTGAACGTCGTGGAAGCCCGCATGGGCGTACGCGAGCCGGAGCCCGAGGATTCCTACGTAACGAAATTGGCTGCCGCCTCTTGATAAGCCGGGAGCCATGGACATAACTGAGAGAGAAGTTCTCAACCCTCTCTCCACTTTTTTACAACAACACACTACCTAAACGCTTGATGCCTTGCCGAACGATTCCGTTCAAGCAAGGCATCAAACGTTTATGACCTTAAGATGATTACTTTTTTCCCGAGAAGAGGCCGCGGAAGAAACCATTCACCTTTGCGCCCACTTTGCTGCCGCTGCTCTGCACCTGCTCTCCGGCTTCGCTGGCCGAGTCAGCTACCTTGTTGCCCGTGCGCGTGGCCTTGCGGCTGGCACGCTGGCGCAGATAGCGCGTGCGGTACTCGGTGTAGTCCTCAATCTGGTCGGACGTCATCAGAGGCTTGTAAGTGGAATGATACTGGATAGTCATGGCGTCGAATACCGAATCGTTGTAGGCAATCAACCGGTCGGAAGGATCCTTGTCGAGCCAGGCCTGATTGACAAACTGCTTATAGCGATTGACAAACGTCTGAGCGCTCTGTGCTTGTGCTCCGACCGAAAGCATCAGTGCTGCGGCCGCGAGAATGAGTTTGATTTTATTCTGTTTCATCATGTTTCAACTTATAGTTTAATGCGACAAAGATAAGGTTTTTCGTGCTAAACGCCAATTCCATTTAGATTTTTTATTGTATTTTCAAGTAAAGTCAGCCAATGCTTACGGTTTGCTTTTCAGACTTTCCCAGACCAATACGAAGGGTATAAACAAAAAAAACACTGCAACTCATCACGAGCAGCAGTGTAAAGCCTATGTTTAACTAAAATCCTTAACAATCTTTTAATCTACCTTAAAACCTAATAACTAAAAACCTAAATCTATTACTACTAACCTAAACAATCTATTAATCTTTTGACGATGCAAAGGTAGGCATATTTTTCTTTCCCTCCAAATATTTACGTGTACTTTATACCTTATTAACAGCTTTTCTTGATTTAAATCAAGGATTAGCATACAAATTCCACAAAATAGTAACTAAAACCGCCCATTTTTAATGATAATCCATTTTCTTAACACCAAATGATTTCTTATTGTCAAAATGTGGGCGAAAACAACTTACACGGGTAATTTCACGGTTTGAATCTTACAGTAATAATACAAGAAGACCCACCCTACAATCAGACCCACCCCCTACCCCTCCCTACAAAGGGAGGGGAGAAACAGCGGCGTGTAAACGAAGGAAATCCGAATGGTAGGAGGGCCGTCATTCCTGACGGCCAAGAAAGAGCTCCAATTGCACATCAGAAGGAAATCACTCCGCTGCCCAAGAAAGAACTCCAATTGCACATCAGAAGGAAATCATTCGGCGGCAGGAATGCCGCCGCTCCTACAAACTCCAAAGGGAGCAAGACTGGATAAATCAAACAGCCCAGTAATGGGCTGACTCCCGATAATAAGAAACAGCAATAAAGCCCAAGCGGAGGGTTTCCGCTTGGGCTTTATCTATCGAGACGGCGGGAGGACTATTCCCCGCCTCAAAGAGTTCCGTCTCAAAGAGTAGAAGGATAATTCCCGCCTCAAAGAGTATCTTTATAAATCAAGCACACGGCATACGCGCTGATGCCTTCCTCACGACCCGTGAAACCAAGACGCTCGGTGGTTGTGGCCTTGATGCTGATCTGATCTTTGTCGCACCCCATCACTTCGGCCAAACAAGCCTTCATATCCTCTACATGGGGATTGATCTTGGGGCGCTCGGCACAGACCGTCGCATCCACATTGCCCACGTGGTAGCCCTTCTCCGCAATGAGCGCCACGCACTGACGAAGAATCACCTTACTGTCCATATCGAGCGTTGCCTCACTGGTGTCGGGGAAGTGATAGCCAATGTCGCGCATGTTGGCGGCACCGAGGAGGGCGTCGCAAATGGCATGGATGAGGACATCGGCATCGCTATGGCCCAGCAGGCCGAGCGTATGGGGAATCTGTATACCGCCCAGAATCAGCGGGCGGTCCTTGACGAGGCGATGGACATCATAGCCCATGCCTACACGGATATTGGGAAGCTGCATAGTTGAGGATTTTTGTCGGACTTTTCGGACTGGTCGGACTTTTCGGACTGGTCGGACCGATCAGACTAGTCAGATTGGTCGGATTAGTCAGACTGGTCAGATTGGTCGGACTGATCAGATTAGTCAGACTGGTCAGAGAATCGCTTGCTTTATCTTCTTCTGAAGAGGTCCTTGATGCCATCCATATCAAAGCTCAGGGAGAAGCGGAGGGTCTGGTCGAGCGGGTTGCTCTTGGCCGTGGCGATGACGTAGCCGGCATCGAGCGAGAACACGCTCATCTTGAAGCCTGCACCAACGGTGAAGTACTTACGGTTACCCTTCGACTCACTCTCATGGTGATAACCGGCACGCAGGGCGAACTTGTCGTTGTAGACATACTCTGCACCGGCACTCCACTGAATCTCTTTCAACTCCTCGGAGAAGCCACCGGGAGCATCGGAGAAGCTCTTGAAGATACCCGAGATACTCGACACGTCGTAATAATCCTTCTCCACACGTGCATCGTAGTCGGCACGTTGGCATCGGCAGCGAAGGAGATGCGGTTGTAGTCGTCGATAGGAATCATGAGCGAAGCACCCAAACGCAGGTTGGTCGGGATAAACTCGCTGCGGTCGCTGCCGCCGAAGGTGATTTTAGAACCGATGTTGCTGATGTTCATACCCAAGCCGAGCTGGCATTCACGCGAACCGAGATTGATGTAGTTCTGATAGTAGCAGGCGATGTCGGCAGCAAAAGCCGAGGCGGGTGACGTATCGTCGGTGTAGTCGTAGGTAAGGTCGGAATAAATCCAGCGTACAGCTGCGGCGAGCGAGAACTTCTCACTGAGCATCAGCGAGTAGGCCACGTCGACCGACATCTCATAAGGGTTGATGGTCATGCCGTTGCCGCTCTCCGAGAGCTGCACCTCACCCAGCGAGAAGTAGCGCAGCGATGCCGACACGGCGCTGTAGTCGCCGATGCGGTAGTAGCCCACGAGCTGGGCCAAGTCGATGTCGTTGACCAACTGGCGCAGCCACGGTGTGTAGTTGATGGCCACACCGGCACGGCTGATGTTGAAGGGATACTTGGCGGGGTTCCAGTACTGCGAGTTGACGTCGGGGTCGGTGGCGGCACCCACGTCGCCCATAGAACCGGCACGCGCGTCGGGGGCGATGGTCTGCGACGTCACTGCGGAATTGACCGGGTTGAACATGTCTTCCTTCTGCGCTCTGGCCGTAGAGACCAGAAGCGAGAAGGAAAACAAGAGTATTGCTATTCTGACGGGTTTGTTCATGCTCTCTCTAAATGATTTATTATGTGAAAGAAAAACGCAGAAACTGCTTAATTATTGCCAATGACAATGAGTTTCTTGGTTTTCGACTTCTCCACGCTGCCATCCACACTCACGCTGATGCGATAGAGATACACGCCCGTCTGGAGTTTGGCGCCGGTACTGGTGCACAAATCCCACGAGTAGGTATAGGCTGTGGGCGTGGCCGCAGTGTTGTCGACGTGCTGCCAGAGGAGTCGGCCCGAACTATCGAACACCTCGATGCGCACGGTGCCTGCCGAGCCCACAAGATTGTGGCCCACGATGAAGGTGGTGCCGGTCGTGGCGGGATTCTCCGTCGTGCTCACGTTCAGGTCGGAGGGCTGCAGACCCCTCACCACATTAAACGTCAGCGTTTTCGTAGTGGAATTGTTCAGCTGGTCCCAGGCGCGGAACTTCAGCGTGTGCTGACCGGGCTCCAGTTCAGGAATGCTGTACCAGGTGGAACCCGTGGTATGCGAACCGAAGTTGTAGCTGAAGTTGTCGTTGAGGTTATAGGTCATGGACGAGCTGCCGTCGATGATGAGTTGCAGGTCGTGACCGATTGACGTGCCGGTGGTGTTGATGCCACTCGAGTCGGAGATGTTGGCCACGAAGTAGGGCGTGGTGTTCACGTTGCCGCCGTCGACAAACTCAGGCGTATTGAGATAGCAGTAGATATCGGGGCCGATGGAGTCGGTGGCGTCGATGGCCGTGCCGCCAACAATGAAGCTCTCGCAGGAGCCATGGGCGATGCGGCCTGAGCTGACGGCGTAGACAATCATCTGTCCGGTCTCGTCGCTGTAGTTGATGTCCTTGGGCACGGTGAAGCTCATCGAGAATTTTCCGCTCCGGATGCTGTCTGTTCCGACGAAGAGTGTCTTCGGACGGTCGTAGTACTGGAAGGCAGACGTGGCGGTAGACTCCTGCTGACGGCAGGTGATGAGTTCGCGATTGTCGCGCACCGTGAGTGACACGCTGCCGTTGAAGTCGGCGCCGTTCTCTACGTGTCCCACGACTCTCACCCTTGCTCCGGCCTTCAGCTGGGGCAGCGTGGCGCCACCGACAGCCTCACCATTGATGGAGTCGACCGTGGCGGTGTAGGTGGGCAGGTTGAGGGGCAGCGCGGGGTCGCCGAGCAGCGAGTATTGCAGCTTGTTGATGGTGCGGTCGCCATCAGCATTGGTGATCATGTCGTTCTTTGCCAGTCGCTGAGCCTCACCCATCGTGATGGGCTTGCCGTTGTCGTCCAGACTCAGCACGCGGCGCAGGAAGGCCATGTTGAGTCGCTTGTTGGCGTCGGCATACACCGTGCGCGTGGTGCCGTAGAAGGCCACAGCACCGCCATTGGCATTGAGCACGGCCTCCTCGCCGATGGTGGCGGCGGTGCCATCGAAGGGCATGATGTCGCAGGAAGCCGTAATCCACAGCGGCAGGTTTTCGTTGGAGAACTCGCGGAAGTCGCTCAGCGTGAGCACAGCCTCGTGCGAGATCTGATACTCGATGCCGTGACCGGCATAGTCGAAGATGAGCGCGCCTTCGGCCTGCTGCTTCTTGATGGCAGCCGTGGCTCCGGGATAGCGGTAGCCGGTCGACGTGGACAGGCGCGGATAGGCATCCCACATCACCTTCTTAATCTCGTAGCCGGGATGGAGCGAGGCGATATCCTCAGCGGCGGCATTGACGTCGCGCATGTGGAGGTTGTTGTTGCCGTCGTCGCCCATAAACATCAGCGTGTTGGCCCAGGCGCCGGCGTTGAGGTTGTTGGCGTAGTTGATGACCTTGTCGACCATCACCTTGGCCTCAGCGTCGGTGGTGACGGGGAAGCGGCCCACGGCGATATCGAGTTTGTCGCGCGAGGCGGGATTGAGTCCCTCACCGTCGTCGAGCAAACAGAAGAAACCGTCGTCGACATAGCAATAGATCTCGCTGAATGAGTTCTCACTCTCCCAGCAGAGCAGATAGTCGTCGGGATTGAGGTTCTGGCCCGCGGCGGTGACCATGCGGTTGTCCCACAAGCAGTCGCCGAAGAGCAGAAGGTATTTTGGCGCGTCGTCGGTGCTCGTGGCGCGGTCGTAGAGCATCTTGAGATAGCGGCGGTAGGCGTTGGCATCGGGCGTGCCGCTCGAGAACTCGTTGAAGATCTCGTCGGCGGGAATGATGCGCACGCTCAGTCCGTCGTGCTGCTCATGGAAGGTCTTCAGGCGCTGGGCCTGCGAGAGCAGCTGCTGCGAGGTGGGGATGATGATGACCATGTCGACCTGGCTGTCGGCATGGTGGTCCTGATTCATGATGTTGTAGACATACTCGGGCAGGGGCAGCGATGCGCTGGTGATGTCGGTCTGGGGCTTCGGTGAGTTCCAGGCCACGCCGACATAGTCGAGCCTCACGGGTCCGCCGCTCGTCACGGAGAGCGTCACGGAGTCCACGGTGGCCGCATCGACGGTGTATTCGGCGTGCGACTCCTTGCCGTGGTCGTAGGTGCCCATGGCCGTGATGGTGAGGGTGCCCTTCGTCTCGCCGTTGATTTTCACTTCGGTCGAGGAAGCTGTGCCCGAGGTGACGCGCACGTAGACCTTCGACTGCCCGCTGCCGCCATTGGCATTGCTGAGCACGATGGTCTTCGACTGTCCCTGATAGAGGGCCTCGGTGTCGAAAAGGTTGCGGCCGCCGCTGTACCACGAGAATCCGTCGACCTCATAGAGCGAATGGTAGTCGTCGGCCGTGGGGTAATGCGAGCTGAGGAAGGTGGCGGAGTCCACGGTCAGCACGCTGTCGTCGTTCTGCGTGATGAAATAATATCCATAGTTGGAATAGGGGTTGCGCGTGCGCTGCGACGTAGTGTTGTTGGTCCAGCTCACGGGTCCCTTGGCATAGAACACGTGGCGTCCGCCGACGATGCACTGCTCCACTTCCTTCAGGTCGTCCTCATTGACGAGCTCGTCGGGACTGAGGGCCTCGCTCTGCAGGTTGCCGCCATAGCCGTAGATGTGCACCTTACTGAGGTCGGTGAACCCGGCCTGACGGATGACGGCGTCGGTGAGCTGATAGAATCCGGTCGACGGCACGCGTATCTTGGCCCAGCTGCCGGAGGCCAGCACGCTGTGGGCGGCATAGCGGTCGGAGGCGCCTGAGCGGTAGACGGCGGGGGCGCGCAGCGGAGTCTTCGTCACGGGCCAACTGTCGACGCGCAGCATGAAGCTCACCAATATCTGATAGCGGCCCTGACGGTAGACGAGCGGACAGAAGGTGACCTCGAAAGCGGCCTGACCGCGCGACAGCGTCACGTAGCTGTTCACCGCAGGCAACTCGGGCAGCGAGTCCTTAGACAACTTATGATAATTGGCCACGTCGGTCGAGGTCATGTCGATGAACTCGGGATAGAGAATCGTGGCCGTATAGACAGAATCCTGATAGTCGCCCTGCAGCGGAATGCTGTAGCCAAACGAGGGCATCACGGAGTCGACGCGCACCTCATCGCTGGTGAGATTGAAGAAGCGCTGCGCGTGGGCCGTGATGGCGGTGAAGAGGAGAATAAGGATGAATAATCTTTTCATAAACAGAATTACTTGCAACGGAAGTCGAGCACCTTGCGCTCTTCGAGCCAGCCCTCCAGATGGTCGTTGATGGCCACGGGTCCCATGCCCGTCGGAGTTCCGGTGAAGAGGAGGTCGCCCGTCTTCAAGGTAAAAAACTTGCTAATGTAGCTGATGATTGAATCGATGGTGAAAATCATGTCGGCCGTACAGCCTTCCTGCACCGTCTGCCCGTTGATGTCGAGATGGAAGCGGAGGCGCTGCACGTCGAGGAACTTTTCCTTGGGAATCCATTCGCCGATGGCTGCCGAGCCGTCAAAACCTTTACATACGTCCCAGGGGAGACCTTTCTCCTTGCAGCGGCGCTGCATGTCGCGGGCCGTGAAGTCGATGCCCATCGTGACGGCGTCGTAGTAGCGATGGGCGAAGCGCTCGGGGATGGTCTTGCCCAGTCGGCAGATGCGCACCACCACCTCGCCCTCGTAGTCGATGCGTCCCATGTCGTCGGGAATGAAGAAGGGCTTGTGGTTGCTGATGAGCGAGGAATCGGCTTTCGTGAAAATCACGGGTGGTTCCTCTCGTAATAACGTCTCGTTCATTGCTTTATTGTGTGCGGCATAATTCATGCCTATGGCGAAGATTTTCATAAGCTTTGATTTGTTTTTGTTTGATGTATGTTTTGCAAATATAAGGATTTTCCGTGAGATTCCGACTATCGGTAGTTCAAAAATTTCTGATTCAACACATTAGAGAAGACCCATCCCCGTCCCTCCCAAAAAAGGGAGGGGGCGAGAGAAGACCCACTCCTGCCCCTCCCTACGAAGGGAGGGGAGCAAACATCAGATGCAATACATTAGAAAATCAAGTAGTCCTCGTCTCGTGACAATTGTCACGAATGAACGTGACAGATGTCACGCACGAACGTGACAGCTGTCGCGCACGAACGTGACAATTGTCACGAAGAAACGTGACAGTTGTCACGTTTTCTTTCTTCCCAGTGGCGATGATAAAGAATAATGGTTTGAAATCATCTGAATTGAAACTCGTAGAATCAGTGATAGAAGAAAACCAAGAGGTGATAGCGGAGCATTGGAACAACTTCTTTAACAGTACATCAAAATGAAAATCGTAAAAGTTTGGCTGACAGACACAGCCGTTTGGATTAAGACGGACGACGGACGTGAGGCTTGCGAAGAGTTTTCCAAGTACCCTAGATTGCGCAACGCATCCAAGGAACAACGCATGGCTTACCGTCAAAGTCAGGAAGGCTTGCACTGGGATGAATTGGGAGAGGATTTGTCGTTTGAAGGATTCTTTCAGACAAAGCCCGACAGCTTGTTGTATAGCTTTTTCATGCGTCACCCCGAGCTCAACGCTTCGGCCATAGCCCGACGCCTGGGTATGTCACAAAGTCTGTTTGCTCAGTATATCAGCGGCGCTAAAACGCCTTCAGCAAACCGAATGAAAGAAATTCTACAAGCCATAACCGCGATAGGAAGTGAGCTGAAGGAAGACAGTACCAAGTTGGTGGCTACCTGCTGAGAGGGCAGTAACGCATGATAAGCCGCCACGGCCTGAGGTCTACGATGCATGATAAGATGGTGATATGCCAATTTTCTCCTTCAAAAGGATGGAAATCGGCAAAATTATTGTATCTTTGAAGATTGAAAAACAAAAGAAGATATGAACACAGAAATGCACGTCAAACTCGACCTGATGTCGTTTGTCGAAACCAATATTCTGCCACGCTATAACGCCTTCGGCAAGAGCCACGGCCTCGTCCACGTGATGCGCGTCATCGCCAACTCTATGGTGCTGGCCAAGATGCTGGGAGCCGATCCCGACATGTGCTACACCATCGCTGCCTACCACGACCTGGGCATGGAAGGACCGCGCGCCATCCACCACATCACCGGCGGCAAAATCATCATGGCCGACAAACGACTGCTCAAGTGGTTCACGCCCGAGCAAATCAAGATCATGAAGGAAGCCATCGAGGACCACCGCGCCTCGGCCTCACACGCGCCGCGCAGCCTCTATGGCAAGATCGTTGCCGAAGCCGACCGCGACCTCGACCGCGACACGGTGTTCCGCAGGGCCGTGGAGTTCGGACTGGAAAACTATCCCCAACTCAACCGCGAGGAGCAGTGGAAGCGCTTCTACAACCACATGAAGGAGAAATACTCCACCAGCGGCTACATCACGCTGTGGATTCCCAATTCGCCCAACGAGAAAAATCTGAAAGAGATTCGCAACATCATTGAGCAGCCTCAGCAGCTGCGTCAATATTTCGACCGCTTCTACGACGAGGCAAAGAAAAGCTGATTGGCTCTTGTCTCGTCTCCCCTATCCCACATAAACTAATAAGACGACAATGAACATCAAACATTTCCTGGCTGCCCTCATCGGCGGCATCACTACCCTCACCAGCTGTGAGGCCCAAGACTCCATACCGACCGTGGAACCCCAACAGTTCGAACAGATGATGACTTCTGACACTACGGCAGTGCTCATCGACGTTCGCACGCCCTCAGAATATGCGGAGGGTCACCTTGCCGGCGCACGCAACATCGACTTCCTCGAGCCGCGGACTTTCGACGACGGCATCGCCCAACTCGATTCGGGCCATACCTATTATATATATTGCCGCAGCGGCAACCGTAGCCACAAGGCCGCGGTGAAGATGACGGACCGCGGACTGCGCGTGGTCGACATGGCAGGAGGCTACAAGGCTTGGGTCGCTGCCGGCAAGGAGACCGAAAAATAGTCAGCGTGCCTTCTCGCAGTTTTCTTCACCTTTGCGACATTTTGTCACACTCTCACAACTTCTTGTCTGTGGCATGATTTTTGATGTTTCTATAGTAAAGAAAGTCATCTGTTTTAGGTATTGCACAGACAAACGGGTTGGCTTATCTTTGCGAGCGAAAACGAACGGCCCGTTGAGGACGCTTGTCGGAGAATTTTCCCCGTGGCGTCTGACAATGAGGTCATAATGCACACAATTAATAAAGATAAAGAAGATGAAGATTGAAAACATTCATGCAAGGGAGATCCTTGACTCACGTGGCAATCCTACCGTAGAGGTGGAAGTAACATTGGATAACGGTGTAATGGGACGTGCAAGTGTCCCCTCTGGTGCATCAACGGGTGAGAACGAGGCTTTGGAGCTTCGCGATGGCGACAAGAGCCGTTTCGGCGGCAAGGGCGTTCTGAAGGCCGTTGACAACGTGAACAAGGAGATTGCTCCTGCTCTGAAAGGAATGGAAGTGACCGACCAGCGTGCTCTCGACTATAAGATGCTGGCCCTCGACGGTACTCCCACCAAGAGTCGTCTGGGCGCCAACGCCATCCTCGGCGTTTCACTGGCTGCAGCCCACACGGCAGCTAAGGCCCTGGGCATGCCGCTCTATCGCTATATTGGCGGATGCAACACCTACGTGATGCCTGTTCCTATGATGAACATCATCAATGGTGGTGCACACAGCGACGCTCCTATCGCTTTCCAGGAATTCATGATTCGCCCCATCGGTGCCAAGAGTGAGCACGAGGCCGTGAGAATGGGTGCAGAGGTGTTCCATCAGCTGCAGAAGAACCTGAAGAAGCGCGGTCTCTCTACAGCCGTGGGCGATGAAGGTGGTTTCGCACCGAAGCTCAATGGTATTGAGGACGCTCTGCAGAGCATCGTCGACGCCATCAAGGACGCTGGCTACGAGCCGGGCAAGGACGTGACCATCGCTATGGACTGCGCCGCAAGTGAGTTCTCCACCGTGAAGGACGGCAAGTACTACTACAACTACAAGCAGCTCTCCAACGGCATGCCTAAGGATCCCAACGGCAAGGAGCTCAGCGACGACGAGCAGATCAAGTTCCTCGAGGAACTCATCAGCAAGTATCCTATCGACTCTATCGAGGATGGTCTCGACGAGAACGACTGGGACGGCTGGGTGAAGATGACCAAGGCCATCGGCGACCGCTGCCAGCTCGTGGGCGACGACCTCTTCGTCACCAACACGAAGTTCCTGGAGAAGGGCATCAAGCTGGGCGCTGGCAATGCCATCCTGATCAAGGTGAACCAGATTGGCTCGCTCACCGAGACGCTTGAAGCCATCGAGATGGCTCATCGTCATGGCTACAACACCGTGACCTCTCACCGTTCGGGCGAGACCGAGGATACCACGATTGCCGACATCGCCGTAGCTACCAACTCTGGTCAGATCAAGACCGGTAGCATGAGCCGCACCGACCGTATGGCCAAGTACAACCAGCTCATGCGCATCGAGGAACAACTCGGCGACAGCGCAGTCTACGGCTACAAGAAGCTGAGATAAGTTCCCCCTTCAGTAGGTTATATCATAATAAAGGCGCAAGCCCTGCAACTGCGGGTTTGCGCCTCTTTTTTGTTTGGTTCTGATTCTGCCGTTATGGCTTCAGCGACCTCTTTACCACCGCGGGATTGCCCACGGCCACACTGTCGTCGGGGATGTCGTGCACGACGACCGATCCTGCACCGATGATGCAGCGCGCGCCGATGGTCACACCGGGCAGCACGGTGACGTTGCCACCGAGCCAGGTGTCGTCGCCGATGATGATGGGATACGAGGTCTCGCAGGGCTCGCGCCGCTGCAAGTAGTCGATGGGATGCTGCGGCGTGAACAGATGACAGTCGGGACCAATCTTCACATTATCGCCAATGGTGACGTATGCCCCATCGAGAATGGTGCAGTTGAAATTGATAAACGAGTTCTCACCCATCCGTATGCCGTTGCCGTGGTCGCAATGGAAGGGCGGACAGATTGTCGACGAGTCGGGAATTCCCGGCACCAGTTCGCGCAGCACCTCTCGATAGCCCGGCGAAGAGAGAGTCAGCTGGTTCAATTTGAGGCAGGTCTCCTTGGCGTGCTGCAGACTTCGCCCGATTTCCGGGTCGTGGAAGTTGTAGAGTTGCTGCGACCGCATTTTCTCGAATTCGGTGATCATAGCTATTGCTTTTTTGTCGGACTTTTCGGACGGGTCGGACTAATCAGACCGGTCGGACTTTTCGGACTGGTCGGACTTTTCGGACTGGTCGGACTGATCAGACCGGTCAGATTAGTCTGATTAGCCTGAAAACTCCGAAAAGCCCTATAGGTTTTGTTTATTGCCCTCCCAATCTCTCAAAATACACAATCACGTCTTCCCACGTCTTCAGTTCGTCGCTGCCAAACTCAACAGCAGAGCCCATGAAGTTGGCGTCGGGATTACAGTCGATGAAATAGTCGCCGTAGAGCTGTGACTTCTGGTTGGTGAAGATTACATGGTTCCAGGCCGGAGCCGAGAACGTCTCTTTCACCCACTGCTGCCAGTCGGCGCATACCTGCGGGTCCTCTGTCGGTGCCGGACAGACCACATACACCTGATAATGCTCGATGAGCATCTCGTAGGCCTTGTTAAGACTCGACTTGGGATGACCGTAGTCGTCGCGGAGCGTTGAGGAATCGATGTAGACGATGGGACGCTCGCGGCCTTCCTGCCGGTCGCTGATCAAGCGGATGACCGGCACCACGCCATGCATGAAGTTGCGGTCGTCCATCCGGTGCTCACCGTGGAAGTGGATGGCCTGCGGATAATGCTCGTGGAAGAGATCGAAGGTATGCACCACCGGGTCTTTGTCGCCAAAGAGACCGAACACGCGCTGTTGCTCCTCGGGCGTAACGTTGCTGAAACATTGCTCAGTGATTTCCTTGTACTCCTTCACGAGAGCCTTCGTGACGATGAATTCCGTCTCACCGTCCTTGCGGGGATTCTGCCACACCTGCTTGCCCATCATGTTGTGCTCGTGCATCGTCTCGCCCATCTGGAAGGCCGGATTCACACAGATGCGGTCGAAGCCATAGAGCATCTCGGTGTACATTCCACCCATCGACGTACCGATAATCAGGTCGGGCTTGCGCTCGTCGCAGAGTTTGTGGAGCAGTTCCATGGCCTCAGCGGGGTGCAGAGGCATATCCTCCGCAAACACCTCAGCATTGGGCAGCACCTGGGCGATTCTCTTCACCGTGCCCGTCTGGCCAGAGGAGCCAAAACCATGAACATACATAATCTTCTTTCCCGCCATCAATTCGGGATATTGCTTGATATAAGGATTTTCCATTCTAAAGCTATTTTTTGCAAAGATAATCAAATTATCCAACTTTCAGAAATTTCATCATGATTATTGGCTAGCTCCATAGTGGGACAAGTGAAAAAGTCCGTGGATAATTTTATAGGAAAATACTTCATTTCCAGCTCAAGGCTATCGCCTGCAGTCGGCGGCCAGACTCCTCCACAAAACAACAATAGGCTTTAGCCTAAGCGCTGAGGATGAGATTTTCCTTTTAATCATCATCCACGGAAAAATTCAACTGGTCCCAAAATTATGAATTGTGAATTGTGAATTATGAATTAAAAAAGGTCCTCTCCCAATTGAGGAAGAAGACCTTCGTTGTGTTAAATAAAAGTGTGTGTCTCAATAAAATCAAGAGTAGCGGAGAATCATACCCGGACGCACCTTCGTAGAGGGCGTGAGGTGATTCAGACGGCAAATCTGCTCAACCGTTACACCACGGCGCTTTGCGATACTTGCAATGGTCTCGCCAGCAGATACCTTGTGATAAAGTTTCTCCATTTCGCTGGAGCCTTCGCCCGAATTGGCATTGCTCTTAGAGCCTCTAACCTGCTCGGCCGTGTAGCCACCGTTGCCGACCATACCACGCTCACGTGTAGCCTCCTCACTCTCACGCTCGTAAGAAGAGCGGTTGAACACGAAGTAGTCGCCGGTGACATCCTGATTGCGGAAGTCGAACATCAGTGCGGGGTTCAATGCCACGCCGCAAAGACGGGTCTCGAAATGCAAGTGAGAACCGGTGCTTCGGCCGGTGTTGCCACCCAAACCGATGGGTTCTCCGGCACGCACTTCCTGATCCTCCGAAACGAGCTGCTTGCTCAAGTGACCGTAGATGGTCTCCAGACCATTGTTATGGCGAATCACTACATACTTGCCGTAGCCGCCAGCCTCGTAGCGCACGATGCGCACCTTACCGCTGAAGGCGGCGCGAATGGTATCGCCAATATAAACCTTGATATCCAAGCCCTTGTGCTGGCGTCCCCAGCGGGCACGATAACCGAAGTTGCTCGTCACCACACGACTTGGTGTTGGCATACAAAAACCGCGCAAGTCTATCCGATAGGTCTCAGGAAGTTCAGTTGCGCGGTGTGCATATTTATTATCCCAGCCATTGTAGAGATCAGCTGAGGGATTCTCCATGTTTTCCTTTACGATGAGACGACGCAGAGAGAGCGTGTCTACTGCCTTCATTCTCTTGTCGACGGGGGCCTGACTCGCCAACAGATCCTGTGCATGACCCTGGAATGATGCCAACGACATCATTGCACAGACGCATATTGTTTTTAATGTTGTTCTCAATTGCATAATCAAAAGGTTTTAGTCTCTCTACCATCGGTCGCAGAAAATGATGGAAAAACGTCGCAAAACAAGCAAAAATTAAGCGATTTTATGAAAGACATTGCAAAGATAATAAAAAATCAAGAAAAAACGAGCGCTGTTAACATCTTTTTATTTCAAATTAACAAAAACAAAATGCTAATTATCAGCCAGTTATTTGATGGCTATTTCTCCCCAATCTCCCATAAATAGGGAGTTTCGGGAAGAAATACTATCTAATTGATTTATGTCAAGACATCAACTTATCGCCGACCAGTTGATTTGGCTTTTTCTTAATTCTTTTAACCTATTCCAAAGCAATTGGTATTCCGATTTGACACATTGGGGGTCGGCATCGATAATTTTTTGCGCCTCATCGCGCGCAAGTTGCACGAGTTGTCCGTCGCGTGCGATGTCGGCAATTTTCAGGTCGAAGGCGATTCCGCTCTGCTGCGTGCCCTCGAGATCACCGGGACCGCGAAGCTTCAAGTCGGCCTCGGCAATGCGGAAGCCGTCGTTGGTCTCGCACATGATGCTGATGCGCTTGCGGGTGTCCTCTGCCAACTTTGTGCCAGTCACGAGCACGCAGTAGCTCTGGCTGCCGCCACGACCCACCCGACCACGCAACTGGTGGAGCTGACTCAGTCCGAAGCGCTGGGCATCGAGGATAATCATCACCGTGGCATTGGGCACATTGACGCCCACCTCGATGACGGTGGTCGAAACAAGTATCTGCGTCTCGCCATTGACGAAGCGCTGCATCTCGGCCTCCTTGTCGGCGGGCTTCATCTTGCCGTGGACCTTGCTCAGCTGCAGGTCGGGAAATACTTGGCTGAGCGTGGCAAAGCCCTCCTCCAGATTCTTGAGGTCGCTCTTTTCGCTCTCCTTGATGACGGGGAACACGATGTACACCTGACGACCCTCGCTCACCTGCTGCCGGATGCCCTGATAGACGCTGCCCATCTGGGTGTCGTACTTGTGCAAGGTGACGACGGGCTTGCGGCCAGGAGGCAATTCGTCGATGACGCTCACGTCGAGGTCACCGTAGACGGTCATGGCCAAAGTGCGCGGAATCGGCGTGGCGGTCATCACCAGCACGTGAGGGGGATTGTCGCCCTTGCTCCACAGGCGGGCGCGCTGGGCCACGCCAAAGCGGTGCTGCTCGTCGATGACAGCCACGCCAAGGCGGTTGAACTGTACGCTGTCCTCTATCACGGCGTGGGTTCCGACGAGGATGTTCACCTCGCCAGTCTTGAGCCGGTCGAGGACATTCTGCCGGCGCTTGCCTTTCACCATTCCCGTGAGCAGTTCCACCGTCACCGGCAGATTGCCCAGAAAGTCGCGCAAGGTTTGCAGATGCTGTTCGGCCAGAATCTCCGTGGGCGCCATGAGGCAGGCCTGAAAGCCATTGTCGATGGCCAGCAGCATCACCATGAGCGCCACAAGCGTCTTGCCCGAGCCCACGTCGCCCTGAAGCAGACGGTTCATCTGCTTGCCCGACATCATGTCGGCCTGAATCTCGTGCATCACGCGCTTCTGGGCATTGGTGAGCTGGAATTTCAGATGATTGAAATAGAATCCTTTAAACAGCCGGCCCACCCGGTTCATCACGTAGCCGCGGAACTTGCGCCGGTGGTCGGAGGCATAGCGCAGGATGTTGAGCTGCACATAGAAGAGTTCCTCAAACTTGAGCCGGTACTGGGCCTGCTGCACGTCGCGCACGTCCTTGGGATAATGAATCTTGCGCAGTGCCTCCTCGCGCCCGATAAGGTGGAGGGGCTCAATAATGAAGGGCGGCAGCGTCTCGGGAATACTTCCTGCGGGAATGCGCTCTACGAGGGTCTTGGTGAGTTTCTCCACATTGTGCGACATGAGGCCCGACTTCTTCATGCGCTCCGTCGTGATGTAGTAAGGCTGCATGCCCATATCGGAGAGCTGAACGTCGGTGGCCCGCTCAATGTCGGGGTGGGCAAACTGGTAGCGGCCGCCATAAACGCCGGGCCGACCGAAGACGATGTATTCTATGCCAACCTTATAGTTGTCGTAGATATACTTGCTGCCATTGAACCATACGAGGTCTACGAACCCGGTGCCGTCGGTGAAGTGGGCCACGATGCGCTTCTTGCGTGCGCCCTGGTCAAACTCCTCGAAGCGCACAATCTTGCCTTTCAACTGCACGAAAGGCATGTCGCCGGTCATCTCGCGTATGGTATAGATGCGGCTGCGGTCGACGTATTTGTAAGGATAATACTCGATAAGGTCACGCCACGACTGGATATCAAGCTCTTTGCTCAATATCTCTTTTCTGCGCGGACCAACGCCCGGCAAATACATGATGTCTTGATCGAGTATATTCATTGTTTGTTGGAGTTTTCGGACTTTTCGGACTGGTCGGACTTTTCGGACTGGTCGGACTTTTCGGACTAGTCAGATTAGTCAGATTAGTCAGACTAGTCCGATTGGTCGGATGGGGTGAATGGGGCTAATGGGGTGGATGGGGCTGATCAATCAGCCCTATTGATTAGGCTCTCCGCCAGTTTGAGGTCGAAGGGGGTTGTGAGTTTAATGTTCTCGCGGTTGCCATCCACCATCACTACACGTCCGCCGGCAGCCTCAACGACTGAGGCATCGTCGGTGAACGACTCGCTGTAGGGCTGACGAAAGGCACGCTTGAGCAGTTGTATATCGAAAGTCTGCGGAGTCTGCACCACCCGGTAGTCGCTCCGCAGCACATTGCGCTCCGGACCGTCCTGTCCGCAGTAGCGCAGGGTGTCGGTGACGGGCATCACCGGAATGGCCGCACCATGCTCACGGGCGGCGTCAAAACAGCGGGCGATGACCTCCGTGCTCACGAAGGGCCGCACGCCGTCGTGGATGGCACAGACGCCCTGAGCATCATCGGGAATCAGCGCGATGCCGTTCTTCGACGACTCGAAGCGCGTCTGTCCGCCATCGGCTATCCGGTGGGGAGCGGTGAAGTGGTAGTCGCTGCAGAGCTGACGCCAATAGTCCTGCTGGGCACGGGGCAGAACGAGGATGATGTCCAACCGGGAGTCGTAGGCGCGAAAGGCGTCGATGGTGCGCATCAGCACAGGTCTGCCGCCCACGGGAAGGAACTGCTTGGGCGTTTCCGTCCCCATTCGCAGTCCCTTCCCGCCGGCAACGATAATGGCGAAGTCGTTCATTACTGGTGCATCAGATGGGTAAAGCGCATGCTCTCCTCGATATCTTTCACCTCATTGTCGGAGAGGAAGCGGCGCAGGATGGTGAAGCCGAAAGGCATTGCTGCGGCAGGGCCCTCGGCCGTGATGATATTGCGGTCCTCGGTAACCATCTGTCGGGTCAGGATAGCGCCTTTCATGAGGGGTTCAAAGGTGGGATAGCAGCTGGCTTTGTAGCCTTCGAGGAGTCCATGACGGGCCAGCACCGACGGAGCGGCGCAGATAGCGGCAATGAGCTTGCCCTCGGCGGCGTGCTTCTTCAGCAAGTCGCGCAGTCCGGCGTGAAGATACAAGTTGGTCGTTCCGGGCATACCTCCGGGCAGCGACAGCACATCAGCATCGCTGAAGTCGCATTCCTCAAAGAGCTTGTCGGTCACTACGGTAGTGCCTGTGTTGGACGACACGTTGCGCTGGCCGGTAACACTCACCAGCACAACCTCACAATTGCCACGACGCAGTACATCGGTAGTAGCCAAGGCTTCTATTTCCTCAAAGCCTTCTGCTAGAAATTCATAAACTTTTACCATCTTTACGTTTTCCAATTTAAATTTTAATCGTTAAAGTCTTTTTTTCAAAGAAATAATGTAATTTTGCATATCGCTAATGGGAGAAGTTCTACCTTCCTGGAGAGGACGGGTAAAATCTTCCTTTTGCAAATTTACTAAAAAAAACGGAACGGCATTGCTTTTCCCGCGAGAATGCATGTGATTTTTATGAATTTGCACATGCTTTATGGAAAAAAGAGAATCAGAATATGGCAAATAAATCGTTGAGCTTTGCCCTTTTCGGCAATGAGTATCAGACCAACAAGTCGGCGGCGGTGAAGACGCTCCTCGACACGCTCACGGCTCACAAGGCACGGATACTCATAGACAGGCCCTACTTCAACTTCCTCAACCGCAAGTTGGGCATCTCGCTGCAACCCGACAAGGTGTTCAGCGGAGATGACTTCAGCTCCGACTATGCCATCTCCATGGGCGGCGACGGCACGCTGCTCCATGTGGCAGCACGGGTGGGAGCGAAAAACATTCCCATCATCGGCGTCAACATGGGCCACCTGGGATTCCTTGCCGACATCATGCCCACGGAGATTCCCTCGGCCTTCGACGACATCTTCGCCGACAACATCACCACCGAGAGCCACTCGCTGCTCCACATCGAGAGCGACGGCGACAAGCTGACGGGCGCTCCCTTCGCGCTGAACGATATAGCCGTGCTCAAGCGCGACAACGCATCGATGATTTCGGTGCACATCACCATCAACGGCGAATACGTGGGCAACTACCTCGCCGACGGTGTCATCATCGCCACGCCCACAGGCTCCACGGCCTACTCGCTCTCCAACGGCGGACCCATCATCGTGCCGCAGTCCAGCTCTATCTGCATCACGCCCGTGGCTCCCCACAGCCTGAGCATCCGGCCCATCGTGATACGCGACGACAGCCGCATAGAACTGAAGGTGGACAGCCGCACGCACAACTTCCTAGTGGCTGTGGACGGTCGCTCGCAGAAGATGAGCGACTCCACGTTCATCACCATCACGAAGGCCGACCACAACATACAAATCGTCCGCAATCCCGCACACAAATACTTCACCACGCTCCGCGAGAAAATGATGTGGGGCGCCGACCAGCGATAACGCATAATCATGAGAATCAAGGAACTGCTAAGAATCCCCGATACCCGCTACAGCTCAACCGAAATCTTCAAATGGCTGTGGCGCGCCTCTCGCACCAACCGTCTGCAAGCCGCCATCAACGCCTGCATCGGCATGGTATCGGTGGCTATCAGTCTGGCGCAGGTGTGGGCCGTACAGCGCGCCATCGACGTGGCGGCCGGCAACATCGCCGGGTCGCTCATCGGTGCCGTGGCCGTGATGGGCGGACTGATACTCTGCGACTTCGCCGTCAACATCTCGGCCGTATGGGTGCGCAATATTCTCGGCATCCGCGCCCAGAACCGCATGCAGCAGCGCATGCTCGACCGCATACTGCGCACGGAATGGCACGGCAAGGAGTCGCTCCACTCGGGCGACGTGCTCAACCGGCTGGAATTCGACGTGAGCAACGTGGTCGTCTTCATCACCGAGACGCTGCCCAACGTGCTGTCGGTGCTCACGATGTTCTTCGGCGCCTTCTTCTATTTGTTCTCGCTCGACCGCATGCTGGCCCTCATCACCATCGCCATCATACCGCTGTTCATCGTCTTCAGCAAGATTTATGTCGGCCGCATGCGCCACTACACCCGCCAGGTGCGCGACAGCGACTCGAAGGTGCAGAGCGTGCTGCAGGAGACCATCCAGCACCGCATGCTCATCAAGACCCTCGAGAGCGACGACACGGCCGTGAACAGACTGGAGCATACGCAGAGCGAGTTGCACCACAACGTGGTGCGCCGCACGAAGTTCTCGCTCTTCTCCAACCTGATGCTCAACTTCGGCTTTGCCCTCGGCTATCTCGTGGCCTTCGCCTGGGCCGCCCTGCGAATGAGCCGCCACACGCTGACCTTCGGTGGAATGACGGCTTATCTGCAACTGGTCAACCGCATTCAAGGCCCGGCACGCAACCTGACGAAGCTCGTGCCGGCATTCGTGTCGGTGTTCACGGCAGCCGAACGACTGATGGAGCTCGAGGAGGACCCGCTGGAAGAGCAGGGCGACCCCGTGATGCTCGACGTGCCCTGTGGCGTCAAGCTCAGCCACGTCTCCTACCGCTACTCCGACGATGAGCGACTCGTGCTCGACGACCTGAGTTTCGACTTCAAACCTGGCAGCACAACGGCCATCATGGGAGAGACCGGCGCCGGCAAGACCACCATCATCCGCATTATCCTCGCCCTGCTGAAGCCCAGTCAGGGAACAGTAACCATCTACGATAGTCATGAGAGCATGGAGCTCACGCCACGCATGCGGTGCAATATTGTCTACGTGCCCCAGGGCAACACGCTGCTCAGCGGAACCATCCGCGACAACCTGCGACTGGGACGCCTCGGAGCGACCGAAGAGGAGATGGCCAACGCCCTCCACATGGCTTGCGCCGACTTCGTCTTCGACCTTCCCGAAGGCCTCGACACCGAATGTTCAGAGTCGGGTGGCGGTCTGTCCGAAGGTCAGGCACAGCGCATCAGCATAGCGCGTGCCCTCCTGCGCGACCGCAGCATCATGCTCTTCGACGAGGCTACATCGGCCCTCGACCCAGAGACCGAGCGCCAGCTGCTCCACAACATCCTGGGCCGCCACGACCGCACGATACTTTTCATCACACACCGTCCGGCTGTGGTGGAATATTGCGACCAGACGCTGCATCTGGAGAAAATACATAAGATGGAAGGATAAAAAGCCTATAGCTATTATAGGGGGCTATAGTTTCTATAGGGGGCTGTAGTTTCTATAGGGGGCTATAGTTACTATAGGGGCTATAGCGACTATAGAAACTATAGCTGCTATAGCCCCTACAATCAAAAAAATCTATCAGGAGAGATGCTCCACCCTGTTCGGGTCGCGCACGATGACGGTGCCATTGGCCTGATGAGTGGCCAAGACGAGCACTTCGGCAATCTGCACGTGCTCGGGAGCATTGGCGGCATAGAGCGCCACGTCGGCAATATCGTCGCCCGTGAGCGGCTGGATACCCTTGTAGACATTGTCGGCTCTTTGCTCGTCGCCATGGAAACGCACCTTGCTGAAGTTGGTCTCCACGAGTCCGGGCTTGATGGTTGTCACGCGCACGGCGGTGTCGGCCACATCGATGCGCAGACCGTCACTGATGGCCTTCACGGCAGCCTTCGTGGCACAATAGACATTTCCTCCGGCATAAGCCGCATCACCGGCCACACTGCCTATATTAATCACATGACCATGATTGCGGGCCACCATACCGGGGACGATGAGCCGCGTCATGGTGAGCAGTCCTTTGATATTCGTATCAATCATCGTAGCCCAGTCGTCCTCATTTCCTAGATATTCCTTTTCCAATCCGAGCGCCAGACCGGCGTTGTTGATGAGCACGTCAATCTTGTACCACTCTTCCGGCAATGAAGCCACGGCATCATGGGCAGCATTGCGGTCGCGCACGTCGAAGACAAGTGGCAGCACCTCTGCCCCAGCCTTCTCGAGTTCCGACTTCAGCGCGTTCAGTTTCTCACTATTGCGTCCAGTGAGGATCAGGCGGTAGCCGCCAGCAGCGAACTTGCGTGCACAGGCAGCTCCGATGCCGCTTGTGGCGCCCGTTATCAAAACGATTTTCTTTTCCATCTTGTTTTTATTTTTGGTTATTCTTCTTTCAAAGTCAATCCGGCCGCAAAGGGCTAAATCCCGAATCGCAGGCCGTTACGCGAAGTGTTCCTCGCCCTTTCGCCGGCAAGCCCATATCTCGAGCGAGTTGATGAGGTTTTGCCACACGATATAGCAGCCGGGTCCCACTGTTGACAGCGGATTAAGATAGGCGGCGGCAATCCAAATGGCGAAGGCCGTATTCTTCTGTCCCAAAGCCTGTCCCGACTCAACGGTCGAATTGAAATAATGACCGATAAGCCGGCCGGAGCCGAACTGGAAGAAGCAGAGCAGCAGCGACAGTACGGCGATGAGCACGATGAAGCCAACGGTCGACGCGGCATGACAGATATTCATCACCGTCGTACCCGTGACGATGGTCAGCGACAGTCCCCACAGATAATAGCTCAGGTCCTTCACGCCGACGATGAAGCGGTGAAAGCGGTGCATATAATGCTTCACGAAAAAGGCCAGCGCCATCGGGATGAGCAGCACCGTGCTCACGTCGACGAGAATCTTCAGCAAGGCAGCCATGAAGGAGCGGTCGCTGGAAGGCTCTATGAGTGGGAAACAAATAGGAATCAAGACCGCCGTAAGGAAGTTACTCAGAAAAGTATAGGTGGTCATCTGCTCCAGACTGCCACCGAGTTTTGCCGTCACGACGGCTGCCGCAGCAGCGCAGGGACCGATGATACAGGCCAGTATCGACTCCATGACGATGAGACTCTCGCCCTGAAGATGGAAGAGAAGAACGATGCCCACGACAAGGAACACGCAGACCGTCTGCTGCAGCAACACCCACCAATGCCACTTCACGGGCAGCAGTTTGCGGAAATCAATCTTGCAGAAGGTGACGAAAAGTATTCCGAACATAAACACGGGCATCACCGTGGGGTTGTAGGGCGCATACCAGTCGGCAATGGGCGCCAACGCGGGAACGTTGGCAAAAATAAGATAAATCACCGTACCTGCCAGCATTGCCACCGGCAGGGTCCAGTTTTTCAGAAAACGTACTATTGTACTCATGATTGCAAAGTTACGGCAAAATAACAAGAAGACCAAATTAAATCCAGCCTAAATTCGCAGGGGGGCTGCGCCAGCCGTTTCCGCTCCCCTCCCTTCGTAGGGAGGGGCTGGGGGTGGGTCTTCTGGGGTTGATAGGGTTGATGGGGTTAATGGGGGAATGGGGACTGAAACTTTAAAAAGGCCGTCCATTCCCAAAGAGAATGAACGGCCTTAGTATTTATGTTAATTGAAAACGCTTTCTATCAAATCACTTCATCACTTGGAGCCTTCTTGGCCCAAGCTTGAAGTTCGGTAGTGATTACTTGCCCAATTCCATTTTGTGGCTTACATGTACAGCCTGAGCAATCATCACTGCGAGAATCATCATCGAAATTACTGTTGTCATCATGTTTATAATCCTTTCTTTCGTTTTATGGAGACCTTATTCAGAGGCCTCGTTGTTATCATTATCCTTTTAATTACAGTGCAAAGGTAATACCATTGCACCGAACGCGCAACTATCCGCCCGTTTTTATCTCGTTTTCTGCCATATTCTTGCTTTATGTCAATCACAGACCCGCAAATTCAGTGCAAATTGCACATATCAGGAGACAAAATGTCAGTAAATCGACATGATTGGCGCACCGAGTGTTCTCTGTGGATGGATAGGAAACGACTGTCGACAGCTGTCAACAGAACTGCCGACGGACGTCAGCAGATTTGTCGATGGCCGTCAGCAAATTTGCCGATGGCCGTCAGCAAACATCAATCCCCGGTATCATGGCAAGTCTGAGAGCATTGCTACGCCGCATTCTTTCCCATTGGGTGAGAAGGTCAACTTGCCTACGATTATCAATTTATTTCCCCTGCAAGTGTGAATTATGAGAAATAATGCTTAACTTTGCAATAAAACCAAAGACTAACGATGAAAAAACTATTGTTTACTGCAGCAGCATGCACGATGGTACTATCGATGCAGGCACAAAAGATTGTCCGAATCTCAACCGACAAGACCGACCTCGTTTATCAGGTCAACGATAAGAACAGAATCTATCAAGTCTATCTCGGCGACAAGCTTCTCAATCCTCAGGACTACCAGAAGCTGAAGTGGAACGTACGTCCCGGCAACGACGGCTCTATGGGCATCCGCGGCCACGAGGCCTATCCGGCTTCGGGCGGCGAGGATTACTTTGAGCCCGCCGTGGCCATCATCCACGCCGACGGCAATCAGACCACCTATCTATATTATCAGTCGCATGAGCAGCGAAGCGTCAGCGGCGGCACGGAGACCGTCATCCGCCTGGCCGACGACAAATATAAGGACGAGGTGGTGCTCCACTATGTGGCCTATCCCAAGGAGAACGTCATCAAGATGTGGAGCGAGATCATCAACCGCGAGCCGAAGCCCATCACGCTGTGGCGCTACAACAGCGGCATGCTCTACTTCACCGACAGCCACTACTATCTGACCAACTACCACAGCGACTGGGCCTTTGAAGGACAGCCCGAGACGCAGGAGCTGAAGACCGGCAAGAAGATTGTCGACACCAAGCTCGGCACCCGCGCCAACCTGCTCTCTGAGCCCTTCGTCGAACTGGCCTTCGGTCAGCCCGCACAAGAGAATACTGGCCGCGTGCTGCTGGGCAACATCGGTTGGACAGGTAACTTCCAATATACCTGCGAGGTGGACAACACCCACACGCTGCGCCTCATCCCCGGCATCAATCCCTACGCCTCCGACTATCAGCTGGCTCCGGGCCAGACATTCCTCACGCCCGAGTTCGTCTTCACCCTCAGCGACGAAGGCATCGGACAGGCCAGCCGCAACCTGCAGGACTGGTGCCGCCGCTACGACCTCAAGGACGGCATGGGCGACCGCATGACCCTGCTCAACAACTGGGAGAACACGGGCTTCAACTTCAACCAGCAAACGCTGGCCAGCCTGATGAAGGACGCCAAGGACCTGGGCGTTGACATGTTCCTGCTCGACGACGGATGGTTTGGCAACAAATATCCCCGCCAGAACGACCGCGCCGGACTCGGCGACTGGCAGGCCACGAAAGACAAGCTGCCCGACGGCATCCCCGGCATGGTGCGCGACGCCAAGGCCGCAGGTGTGAAGTTCGGCATTTGGGTAGAGCCCGAGATGGTCAACCCCAAGAGCGAACTCTACGAGAAGCATCCCGACTGGGCCATCGAGTTGCCCAACCGCGACACCTACTACTACCGCAATCAGCTAGTGCTCGACCTGAGCAATCCGCAGGTGCAGGACTTCGTGTTCGGCGTGATCGACAGAATCATGACCGAAAATCCCGACGTGGCCTATATGAAGTGGGACTGCAACAGCCCCATCACGAACATCTACTCTCACTATCTTGGCAAGAAGCAGGGCAATCTCTACATCGACTACGTGCGCGGACTCTACAAGGTGTTCCAGCGCGTCAATGCCAAGTATCCCAAGCTCGACCTGATGCTCTGCTCGGGTGGCGGCGGCCGCTGCGACTATGAGGCGCTGAAATACTTCACCGAGTTCTGGTGCTCCGACGACACCGACCCCTTCGAGCGACTCTACATCCAGTGGAGCATGTCGAAGTTCTTCCCCGCCAAGTCGATGGCCTCCCACGTGACCAACTGGAACAGGGGCACGAGCGTGAAGTTCCGCTTCGACGTGTGCAGCATGGTGAAGCTCGGCTTCGACATCGACCTGAAGTCACTCTCAGCCAACGACTACAAGTTCCTGCAGAATGCCGTTGCACAGTACAGGGACGTGGAGAAGGTAATCTTCGACGGCGACCAGTACCGCCTCGTATCGCCCTATGAGACAGCCCACGCCGCCCTCGACTATGTAAGCAAGGACAAGCGGCAGGCCCTGCTCTACACCTACAATCTTCATCCGCGCTTCGGCGAGGGACCCGACAACGTGCGGCTGCAGGGCCTCGACCCGACGGCACAGTACACCATCGAGGAAATCTACCGCATGCCAGGCGACAAGGAGGACTCTGAATATGAGGGACAGACCTTCAGCGGCGACTTCCTGATGAAGGTGGGACTCAACGTGTTGAAGCCCTGGGGCGGCACGAGCCACGTGTTCAAACTGACAGCAAAATAAATCATACAACAAACATATAGATAAATGAAAACAAAACTATTTATCGCAACTTTAATCTCCTCGGTCCTCTCCCTGAATGCGCTTCAGGCTACGGCCCAGGACGACAACAGCTATGTTCACAAACAGTCGGACGGATATGAATGGCCCACCGACAAAGCCGTACTGCAAAACCTCGACAAGTGGCAGGACCAGAAGTTCGGCGTGCTGATGCACTGGGGACTCTATTCCGTGCCAGGCATCGTGGAGTCGTGGCAAATCTGCAATGAGGACTGGATCACGCGTCCCGCCGAGTTCACCTATGAGGGCTACAAACAGTGGTACTGGGGACTCAGCAACGTGTTCAATCCCACGAAGTTCGACCCCGACCAGTGGGCACAGGCCATGAAAGACGCCGGCATGCGCTACATGATTTTCACCACGAAGCACCACGACGGCTTCTGCCTCTTCGACAGCAAGTACACCGACTTCAGCATCGCCCACGGTCCCTTTGCCGACAATCCTAAGGCCGACGCCGCCAAATACGTCTTCCAAGCCTTCCGCGACAAGGGATTCATGATTGGCTGCTACTTCTCCAAGCCCGACTGGCACTGCAAGTGGTTCTGGAATCCCTACTACGCTACGCCCGACCGCATGCAGAACTACAAGCGCGACCAGCATCCCGACTGGTGGAAGAAATACCAGCAGTTCACGCAGAACCAGCTCAATGAGCTCATGACCCGTTATGGCAAGTTCGATATCCTCTGGCTCGACGGCGGATGGATTCGCGGCGACGAGGTGGGACTCGACTCCGTGCTGGTCAAGGCACGCAGTGGACAGCAGAAAGGCCTCATCTGCGTAGACCGCACCATCCAGGGCCCCAACGAGAACTATCAGACTCCCGAGCAGACCATTCCCGACCATCAGATCAATCATCCCTGGGAAAGCTGCATCACGTTCACCCATTCGTGGGGATGGCTCGCCAACCCCGACTATAAGTCCACCAACAAGGTGCTGGGCCTGCTGGCCGAAATCGTAGCCAAAGGCGGCTGCATGGTGCTCGGCGTGGGTCCGTCGCCCGAGGGACTGATTCCCGACGACGAGGTGGCACGGCTGAAGCAGATCGGCGACTGGCTGCGCGTCAACGGCGAGGCCATCTACAGCACGCGCACGACGAAGAACTATCATCAGGGCAACACCTGGTTTACGGCCAACAAGAACGGCCGCACGCTCTATGCCATCTATGCCGTGCCCGACAGCGAGCAGGTGCCGCACACCATCAGCTGGGAGGGCAATGTGCCCACAGGAAAGGTGATTCTCATCGATGGCAACCGACAACTCAAAACGACGGTGAAGGGCAATCACGTGACGGTGACGCTCCCGCAGCGAATGCCCAACAAGCCCGTGGCTCTTAAATTCGACGTGAAATGAGAAAAGTCCTTCTTTTTGTCGCTTCCTTATTATATATAGGTACGGCGCAGGCACAGCTCATCGAGTATCGCGATGAGACGGACATCAACTCAGCCCATTATTTGGACAATCTGCTCAGCAAGATGACGCTCGAAGAAAAGGTGGGACAACTGCGTTGCACCCTTGCCTGGAACTATTGTGAGCGCAAAGGCAACGATGTCGTGCTGACCCCGCTCTTCGAGAAAGAAGTCCTGCAGGAGGGCGTAGGCAATCTTTGGGCCACATTCCGCGCCGATCCCTGGACACAGCGCTCGCTCGACAACGGCCTCGGCCCGAAGCTTTCCGCACGAGCAGCCAACAAAATGCAGCGCGTCGTCAGGGAAAAGACACGTTTGGGCATCCCCCTATTCTTCGCCGAAGAGGCTCCCCACGGCCACATGGCCATTGGCTCCACCGTCTTCCCCACTGGTTTCGGTATGGCCGCCACGTGGGACGCGCCGCTCATGCACCGTGTGGGCGACGCCATTCGTCGTCAGGTGCGCAGCTATGGCGCCCAGATCAGCTACGGACCCGTGATGGATCTCTCGCGCGACCCGCGGTGGTCACGTGTGGAGGAGTCGTTCGGCGAGGATCCTGTGCTGACGGCCACCATGGCCTCGGCTGAGGTGGCCGGACTCTCCACGTGGCACTCGCCGGAAGATCCCGGCACCATTGCCACGCTGAAACACTTCATCGGCTACGGCACCACATGGGGCGGACAGAACGGTGGCCCCAGTGCCATCACCGAGCGCGATATGCTGCAGAACTTCCTGCCGCCCTTCAAGCAGGCCATCGACAGCGGTGCGCTCTCGATTATGACGTCCTACAACTCGCTCGACGGTGTTCCTTCGACGGGCAGCCACGAACTGCTCACCGATATTCTGCGCAACAGCTGGAAATTCCACGGCATCGTGGTCTCCGACCTCTACAGCATCGACGTGATGTACAGCCAGCACCACGTGGCGGCATCGCTTGAGGACGCGGCCATCATGGCCCTCAAGGCCGGTGTCGACATGGATCTTGGCGGTCTGGCCTACGCCACGCTGCCCCATGCCGTTCGCTCGGGCCACATACCGGAAGCGCTCGTCGACTCGGCTGTGATCCACGTGCTGCGTGCCAAGTATGACATGGGGTTGTTTCACAATCGCTATGTTGATGAGAAGAAGGCCGAGAAGCTGGTCAACACGCCTGCCGACGTCGCCCTCGTGAGACAAGTGGCCCAGGAGAGCATCACGCTTCTGGAGAACCACAACAACACCCTGCCGCTGAGCAAGAAGATGCGCGTGGCCCTCGTGGGACCCAATGCCGACAACGTCTACAACATGCTCGGCGACTACACGGCTCCCCAACCTGAGGGCAGAGTGAAGACCGTTCTGGATGGTTTTCGGGCGAAGTTGCCTGCCAGTCAGATAGAATACGTCAAGGGCTGCAGCGTGCGCGACACGACGCAGCAGAACATTGCCGAGGCCGTGGAGGCCGCCAAGCGCAGCGATGTCGTCGTGGTTGTGGCGGGCGGAAGCAGTGCCCGCGACTTCAAGACCAACTACAAGTCGACGGGTGCCGCAGAGACCGATGCCAACACCGTGAGCGACATGGACAGCGGCGAAGGCTTCGACCGCGCGTCGCTCTCGCTTCTCGGTCTTCAGGAACAGTTGCTGAAAGCCTTGAAAGCCACCGGCAAGCCGCTCGTTGTGGTCTATATCGAAGGCCGTCCGCTCGATAAGAACTGGGCCGCGGCCAATGCCGACGCCCTCCTCACGGCCTATTATCCCGGTCAGGAAGGTGGCAACGCCATTGCCGACGTACTCTTCGGCGACGTGAATCCGTCGGGTCGTCTGCCCATCTCCGTTCCGCGCAGCGTGGGACAGTTGCCGGTCTACTACAACCACGTGTTGCCCGAGCCTCACGACTATGTGGAGATGACCGCCCGTCCGCTCTACGCCTTCGGCTACGGAAAGAGCTACACCACGTTCGACTACTCCAACCTGCGTGTTGCCGCCGTGTCGAAGGACAGCGTAACTGTGAGTTTCGACGTGACCAACACCGGCAGCCGCGATGGTGCCGAGGTGGTTCAGCTCTATCTCAACGACTCTGTGGCCTCCGTGGCCCAGCCCGTTAAGCAGTTGCGCCGCTTTGCCCGCGTCCCGTTGGCGAAGGGCGAGACAAAGCACGTCGTCTTCACGCTCCACGCTTCCGACTTGAGCATCATCAACGCCCAGAAGCAATGGGCTGTAGAGCCCGGCTGGTTCAACGTGATGGTCGGTGCCGCCAGCGACGACATCCGCCTTCGCGACAAGTTCGAGATTTTCTGAGCGCCCTCCCCATCCATCAAAAGGCCCTGCAATTCGCAGGGCCTTTTTTTATTGGTAGCTATAGCCCCCATAGAAACTATAGCCCCTATAGCAACTATAGCCCCCATAGAAACTATAGCCCCTCTCCACAATAACCCGCGAAATGTTTGCTCACGCAACAATAAATTCGTACTTTTGTAAGCGTTATTACTGAAAAGACTAAAAAATGAACAAGACCATCACTCTTATCCTCGCGCTTCTCTTTGCCTTCACGGCAGGCGCACAGAATGCCAACAACGAAGACCTGGACGCTAAATACGCCTCCAGCTTGCTGCAACCAGGAACAGAAGTTCCCGACATTCTTGTCGACTCCACCGCCAACCTCCGGCTCAGCGACATGCGCGGCCACTACGTGTTGCTCCACTTCTGGGCATCATGGTGTCCCGACTGCCGCAAGGACATGCCCGAGATGGAAGCCATCAACAAGAAATACAACGTCTTTGATAAGCTTGACGAGTTAGCCTTCATCCACATCTCCTTCGACGGCGACACGGCTAAGATGTACCGTTATCTCAACGATCATCCGTTGGGTGGCTTCAACCTCTGCCAGGACCGGAAGTTTCACGACTCCGAAATCGGCCGTCTCTTCGGCCTGAAGTGGATTCCTTCCATGATACTCGTCGACCCGCAAGGCCGCGTGGCCCTGTCTACCGTGATGGTCAGCAAGGTGAAGGATGCCCTCAAGCACCTCGACACGTCCAAACTCGACCCCAATGCCCCCAAAGCTCTTGAAATGCCGGAATACAACGGAGGTGTGAACGCCTTGGTAGCTTTCCTCAGAGAGAACATCCGCTATCCCAAATTGTGTGAAAAAATGGGATTGGAGTCGAAGGTGAGACTCGCGTTCACTGTAGATGGGCTTGGGCAAATCACGAATCTCCGAATCAAAGAGAACAATCTTTCGACCATCCGTAAGGCCCCCATCTCCAAATTTGACCCCGAAGAGTGCGAGCGCCTCACCAAGGAATGCGCCACGCTGTTTGCCAATGAAGCCAAACGCGTGGTAAGCATCATGCCCGCCTGGAAGCCTGGCCGCCAATTCGGCAAGGAAGCCAGAGTGCGCTATGTACTGCCGGTCACGTTCAAGCTGGAATAATCGTTCGTTTAGAGAGAGAAAGTATATCCCGCCACGTCAAGCGGACCACCCATCAAACATCGGCCTCACTATGAGCATGATAGAACTGAAAGACATCAACAAGACCTACTTCGGCGCCCAGCCTCTCCACGTATTGAAAGGCATCAACCTGAGCATCGAGGAAGGCGAATTCGTATCCATCATGGGCGCGTCGGGTTCGGGCAAGTCCACGCTGCTCAACATCCTCGGCATTCTCGACAACTACGACAGCGGCGAATACCGCATCGACGGAAAGCTCATCCGCAATCTCTCGGAGACCAAAGCTGCCGAATACCGCAACCGGCTGATTGGATTCATCTTTCAGAGTTTCAATCTCATCAGCTTCAAGACCGCGGTGGAGAACGTGGAGCTGCCGCTGTTCTATCAGGGCGTGAGCCGCAAGAAGCGCCGTGCCCTGGCCATGGAATACCTCGAGCGGCTCGACCTCGCGCCCTGGGCCGAGCATTATCCCAACGAGATGAGCGGCGGACAGAAGCAGCGCGTGGCCATTGCCCGTGCACTCATTGCCCAGCCGCGACTCATCCTGGCCGACGAGCCCACGGGAGCCCTGGACTCCAAGACTTCGGTGGAGGTGATGGAACTGCTCAAGCAACTCAATCAGGAGCAGGGCAAGACCATCATCGTCGTGACCCACGAGAGCGGTGTGGCCAACGAAACCAACAAGATTATCCACATCAAGGACGGCATCATCGGCAAGATTGAAGAGAACAAAGACCACAAGGCCAGTCCGTTCGGCATCAACGGCATCATGAAATGAGAGACATCATCACCGAAATATGGGCCACCGCCCGCCGCAACAAGCTACGCACCGCGCTCACGGGATTCTCCGTGGCGTGGGGCATCTTCATGCTCATCTTCCTGCTGGGCTCGGGCAATGGCCTCATCAATGCGCTGACGAGCAACAGCGACAACTTTCTCTCCAACTCGATGATGGTGTTTGGCGGATTCACCTCCAAAGGCTATAACGGACTGAAGGAGGGACGGCCCATAGAGCTGAACGATAAAGACATGGCCATAACCGACCATTCGTTCAACGCAAACGTTGACGAGGTGGGCGCCGAAATCCACAACGACTCGGCGGTCATCACGCTCGGCGAGAACTATGTCAGCAGTTCCATCCTCGGCGTCTATCCCAACGCGGCCCAAATCAACAAGCGCGAGATGATATCCGGCCGGTTCATCAACAACATCGACATGCAGCAGCGGCGCAAGGTGGTCGTCGTGAGCGACCAGAGCGCACGTGAGCTGTCGCCCCACCAGAGCACCGACGTCGTGGGACAGGTGGTAAAAATCAGCGACCTCGGCTTCACCATCGTTGGTGTCTACAAGAACGACCAGAGCGAGATGGGCAACGACGCCTACATTCCTTTCTCCACCTTCCGCACGGTCTACAGCAGCGGCGACAAAGTGGGCAACATCATGTTCTCCTTCCATGGACTAAAATCGCAGGAAGCCAACGACAACTTCGAGAAACGCTATAAGGCCACGCTCAACACGCAGCACGAGGCCGCGCCCGACGACGACAACGCTGTGTGGATATGGAACCGCTTCACGCAGAACATGCAGATGAACACGGGCATCAGCATCATCCGCACGGCCTTGTGGATTGTCGGTCTGTTCACGTTGCTCTCGGGCATTGTCGGCGTGAGCAACATCATGCTCATCTCGGTGAAGGAGCGCACACGCGAGTTTGGCATCCGCAAGGCCATCGGCGCCAAGCCTTCCAGCATTCTGCGGCTCATCATCATCGAGAGCATCATCATCACCACGCTGTTCGGCTTCATCGGAATGCTGGCCGGAATCGCGGCCAATCAGTATATGGACATCACCACCGGTCACATGCAGACCGACACGGGACTGTTCCAGATGACGATATTCCTCCACCCAACAGTGGGCTTCGACGTTTGTTTCGAAGCGCTGCTCGTGATGGTGGTGGCCGGAACCCTCGCCGGACTCATCCCCGCACGACGGGCCGCCCACGTACGTCCCATCGAAGCACTTAGAGCAGAATAGCAACATGAGAATCGACATCGACACATACAAGGAAATCCTCGACACGCTGACCCGCAACAAGGGACGCACGTTTCTCACCGGATTCGGCGTCTTCTGGGGCATCTTCATGCTCGTGGCCCTGATGGGAGGCGGCAACGGACTGGAAGACACGCTGGCGCGCAACTTCGAGGGATTTGCCACCAACTCGGCAACGGTGTGGGCGCAGAATACTACCAAACCTTATCACGGATACAGGAAAGGCCGCGTGTGGAGCATGAACACGCGCGACGTGGAACGACTGAAGGAGAATGTGTCGGAACTGAATATCGTCACGCCCATCACCTTCTCGGGAACTGCGACTGTGGTCTTCGGCGACAGAAAGACGCAGGGCAGCGTGAAAGGCGTCAAGGCCGACTACGCCAAGGTGGAGGAACCCGCCATCAGCTACGGACGGTTCCTCAACACGATGGACGAGGTGCAGCGCCGCAAGGTGTGCGTGATTGGAAAGAAAATCTACTCATCGCTCTTCCCCACGGGCGGCGACCCCTGCGGCAAGCTCATCCGCATAGACTCCACTTACTATGAGGTGGTGGGCGTCAACGTGAGCGCGGGCAACATGAACATTGGCGGACGGGCCGACGAAACGCTCTACGTGCCGCTGACGTTGATGCAGCAGACCTACAACCTAGGTGAGGACGTACACCTGATTGCCATGACGGGCAAACCGGGCGTGAAGATGAGTTCGCTGACGAAGCGCATCAGAGCGGTCATCGCACGCGCCCACGACGTCGATCCCACCGACGAGCGTGGCGTGATGGTGTTCAACACGGAGGTGCTCTTCGGCATGATGGACAGTCTGTTCAGCGGCGTCAACTTCCTCGTATGGCTCGTGGGCATCGGCACGCTGCTGGCCGGCGCCATCGGCGTGAGCAACATCATGATGGTGACGGTGCGCGAGCGGACAACGGAAATTGGCATACGCCGCGCCATCGGCGCTACGCCCCACAACATCCTCGGGCAGATTATCTCTGAGAGCATTCTGCTCACCAGTGTGGCGGGAATGAGCGGCATTCTCTTTGCCGTTCTCATCCTGCAGATGCTTCAGCTCGCCAACACGAGCAACGGCATCGTCACCGCCCACTATCAGATAGGATTCTGGACAGCCATCGCTGCCGTAGCCTTGCTCAGCGTGCTGGGCGTATTGGCCGGCCTTGCCCCCGCCTTCCGCGCCATGAGCATCAAGCCCGTCGACGCCATGAGAGACGAATAGCGTAGTCTCTTTCAGCCCCCATTCACCCCATCTCCCCCATAATCCCCCATCCACCCCATTCACCCCATAACCCACCCCCCAAGACAAGAAAATCTCAACCCATTATGAAGAAATACATCAAGTTCATCATTGCCGGAATCGTTGCCTTGATATTCATCGGCACGTTCGTCTTTCTTTGGATTCAGTCGCAGCCGAAGGAAACGGCCTACAACGAGTTTACGCCCAAGTACATGGACCTCCGCAAGACCACCATCGTCACGGGAAAGATAGAGCCACGCAACGAGGTGAACATCAAACCGCAGATCAGCGGCATCATTACCAGCATCGAGAAGGAAGCCGGACAAATGATACAGGCCGGTGAGGTGATTGCCCGCGTGAAGGTGATTCCCGACATGGGACAGCTCTCCTCGGCACAGGCGCGCGTCCGTTCGGCGGAGATTGCCGTCAAACAGGCCACCATCGACTACCAGCGCATGAAGACGCTCTACGACAAGGGACTCGTCTCAGGCGACGAATTCGACCAGAAGCGCAAGGCCTGGCTCGACGCCAAGGAGGAGATACGCGCGGCTCAGGACAACCTCGAAGTGGTGCGCGACGGCGTCAACAAGGGCAATGCCAACCTCTCGTCAACGCTCATCCGCTCCACCATCAGCGGACTGATACTCGACATACCTGTGAAGGTGGGCAATACCGTCATCAATTCCAATACCTTCAACGACGGTACGACCATCGCCACCGTGGCCAACATGAACGACCTCATCTTCCGGGGCAACATCGATGAGACCGACGTCGGCCAGCTTGTTACGGGAATGCCGATGAAGATTACAATTGGTGCCCTGCAGAACCTGCACTTCAATGCCTCGCTGGAGTACATCTCGCCGAAAGCCACAGAGAGCAATGGCGCCAATCAGTTTGAGATAAAGGCTGCCGTGAAGGTGCCGGCTGGAGGAAGCAACATCCGTAGCGGATACAGCGCCAATGCCGAAATCGTGTTGGCCCAGGCCAAACACGTGATTGCCATTCCCGAAAGCGCTGTTGAGTTTGAAGGCAACAAGACTTATGTATACCTCGTCAAGGGTACGGACAAGAAGAAGACTTATGAGCGCCGACAGGTGGTAACGGGCCTGAGCGACGGTATCAATATCGAAATAAAGAAGGGCCTCTCGCTCAACGACAAGGTGCGTGGTCCGAAGATTGTCGCCGACAGCGACCAATCAGAGGAATAACAATCATCCAGCAACTATAGCATATAAGCACATAAGCACGCGGCAAAAGCTGTGTGCTTAATTTTTTATCGGGTTGAAGCCCACGAATACATCGTATTCACGATTACCGCCTTCTCCACTAGCATTCTTCAATGGTTGAATGTCTTACTTGCTTTCCATAGATTTATAGGATTTTATAGCTTAAAACCAGGCGTTTAATGTTTGCTGCCACGTGATAACCTCATTGCTACCACGTGCCGCCCTTGTGATTGCCACGTGCCGCCCATCATTATCATAGCAATATTGTCTCGATTTTATGGTATGAAAAATGCGGCAATTGTTTAGAACGGGAGTAAGTTGAACCAAGTTTCGGAAGTGAACTGGTAGTGCCTTCCAGGCACAGCATCAGAGCGTTCGTAGGAGGGTCGTCATTCCAGACGACCAAGAAAGTACCCCGATTGCAAATCTATGGCAAATCCTTCGGCGGCAGGAATGCCGCCGCTCCTACAGCAAATCCTCGCCGTCAGGAATGACGACGCTCTTACTATTCCAAAGGGAGTAAGACAGGACTAGATAACCAGCCCAGAATGGGCTGACTCTCAGTAACCCCAGTCAAGCGACGTCAGGAGCGCAGACTGGGGATAGAGATACGCTTCTCTATCTAGACTCCGTGCCCCGAAGGTGGCACACCAGCACGTAGTGCGCAAATAGGTCTTAGTTGTAGGAGGGTCGTCATTCTTGACGGCCAAGAAAGAAAGACCGTATGCGTATCAAAAGTAAACCCTTCGGCGGCAGGAATGCCGCCGCTCCTACAGCAAATCCTCGCCGTCAGGAATGACGACGCTCTTACTATTCCAAAGGGAGTAAGACAGGGCTAGCTAACCAGCCCAGACTGGGGTTACTGAGAGTACGCACCGCTTGGTTCTTCCCTCCCTTTGTAGGGAGGGGTTGGGGGTGGGTCTAGCTGTTGGGTGGAACTACCTCTTCTTTCTTGGCCGTCAGGAATGACGGCCCTCCTACCGACGTTCCATGAACATCAACTGTAATTTAAGATTTCTTTACACGAATGCCATGAATGAGTCACTAATGGGTTCATAAATTTCTTTTGAGTTTCAATCCGCTATAATGAAAAGCCCCGCGCCAGCCAAAATTATGAATTGTGAATTATGAATTAAAAAAGGGCCGCTCTCTCCAAAACGGAGAAAGCAGCCCAAGCGATTATTTTGACTTACTGAAATAAATGCTGTGAATGGATTACTCAGCGGCCAGAGTATAGCGGCGATAAGCCAGAACCTTCAGGTCCTTGCTCTGCTGCTTCAGCCAGTCCTGGACAGACACCTTGCCTTCGTCAGCGAACTGGAATTCCTGGTCTACGAGGCAGTTCTCCTTGTAGAACTTGCCCATACGGCCACGGGCGATGCCCTGAACCATCTGCTCCTTGATGTGAGCGGCCTCCTCGTTGCTGTTCTCAGCAATAATCTTCTTAGCCTTCTCAGCGTCCTCAGCGGTGAGCCAGCCCTTAGCCTGGTTGCTCTCGATGTGCTCGGGAGAGTCTACGAGGTTGGGGTTGATGCCAGCCTTCTTGAGCAGGTTGTTGAGGTTCTTCTCGATGAGCTCTTCCTTGGTCTTCTGGATAGCCACCTTCAGCTCCTCGTCCTTCACGCTCTGGGGAACAGAAGCCTCGTCGAGTGCGATAGGTTTCATGGCTGCCACCTGCATAGCCACCTTGTGACCAGCGTCCTCATTGTTCTCGCTCAGCTCTACGATGGTTGCCAGAGTGTGGCGGCCCATGTGGTCGTAGACGTAGAGGTTCTCACCCTCAAGATAGTTGTAGCCGTCGAGCTCCATCTTCTCACCGGTGATACCCGAACGGTGCTGAACAGCCGTAGCGGCATCGTCGCCATTGGCGAGCTTCAGTGCCTTCACCTCGTCGAGGCTCTTGCAGCGAGCAGCAACAGCAGCGTCGAGGATTTCCTGTACCATAGCGATGAAATCCTTACCTGCAGCAACGAAGTCGGTCTCGCACTTCACGGCTACCATAGCGGCGAAGTTGCCATCCTTCTTCACGAGTACGCAGCCGTTGGAAGTCTCACGGTCAGAACGCTTGGCAGCGATAGCCAGTCCACGCTCGCGGAGCAATTCCTTAGCCTTGTCAAAGTCGCCCTCAGCCTCAGTGAGTGCCTTCTTAACGTCAGCCAAACCAGCGCCAGTCATGGCGCGGAGTTTCTTGATGTCTTCAATAGAAACAGCCATAATATTTTTTCCTTGTTTGATTAGTTGTTCTTAATGTGATACAGTTAAAATTGAAAAAGGTCTTATGGGACCACGCACAGCAAGCACAGCCCCGAGAGGGGGATGGAGGCTTCCACGGCAATCCTATAAGACCTTCTGTATTGATTATTCAGCGGCAGGAGCCTGCTCCTCAGCCTTCTCAGCCTTGGGAGCCTCAGCCTCAGCGGCCTTAGGTGCGTCGTTCTCACGTGCACGGCGAGTGCCACGGCGCTTCTCGGGAGCCTGTTCGTTCTGCTCAGCAGCAGCCTTCTCATCAGCCTTCTCTACCTTGCGCTCTTCCAGACCTTCGGCGATGGCACCGCAGATGGCGTCGAGGATCACCTCCACACTGTCCTTAGCGTCGTCGTTGGCAGGAATCACGTAGTCGATGTCGCGGGGATCGCTGTTGGTATCAACGATAGCGAACACGGGGATGCCCAGGCGCTTAGCCTCTTTCACGGCGATGTGCTCTTTCATCACGTCGACCACGAAGAGTGCAGAAGGCAGACGAGTCAAGTCGGCGATAGAACCGAGGTTCTTCTCCAGCTTTGCACGCTGACGGGTTATCTGCAGGAGCTCACGCTTCGAGAGGTTAGAGAAAGTACCGTCGTTCATCAGACGGTCGATGTTCGTCATTTTCTTCACGGCCTTGCGGATGGTGGTGAAGTTGGTGAGCATACCGCCCGGCCAACGC
>ONYS01000172.1:8878-9381 GCA_900322095.1 uncultured Prevotella sp. | reverse complement strand
GCTTGCCCTACCCGTTGTAGGTGCAAAATACAGTACTGCTGCCCAAGATTTGCTTCCTGCTGCAATTAGGAAAGACAAAGTGTCGATGGTAGCAATTGTCACCGACAGCTATGGCAAAGTGCTCAACTGTGTGAAGGTGGCCATATCGGGTGCAAATACTAATGACGTCACAACGGTAAAAACAAATCGCATGGTTGACGACAATGTGTATTCACTCGATGGCCGAATGTTTCCTGCCAGCTCTCTGAAAAATTCTTCTCTGCCTCGCGGCATATACATCGTCAGTGGAAAGAAAATAATCAGTAAATAAGGAGCTTCTGTTGGTCCACGAGGTAAATAAGCGTGAAAAGGTTTGTTCTATAAATAATCCACAAGGAAACACACCCTGCCTTTGGATGTTAACAAGGTCTGTGGAAAAAATGTAATTTGGGTGGGTACAAAGATTGATTTTTATTAAAAGCGACAAACTCATACAAGGGGGTGTATCATAATTAAGTTTTATG
>ONYS01000172.1:4595-8869 GCA_900322095.1 uncultured Prevotella sp. | reverse complement strand
AACCAGAATTTTGATACACCCTCTTTGTCGTATTCGTGTTTTGTTATGGCCTGCGCCTTGCCTTACTTCACACTTACTTTCTGATAGCGCACGGTGCCGCCGGGCAACGTCTCGCGCTTGATGATCACGCCTTTCTGTGTGGTGTTCACTCTGCGCCCCGTCAGGTCGAAGTAGCTCACAGAAGTGGGAGTTGAATAGGCCACGCTGACCACCAAACAAAAAAGCTGAGCATGGAAACCATGCTCAGCTTTTTTTGTTTCTTCCCACGTTACCATAACCTGTTGGCAATACTACGAAAAGACCACCGTGCGGCATTATTGGTGTGTGAGAGAGAGGTTAGAAGAATCCCTTGTCGTTGTCCTTGTTGTAGAGCTTCTTCTCGTCGTTGTTCTGCTTGCCCGAGAAGAGATTGTAGCTCAGCGTGATGCAGAAGGTGCGCTTCTGACTGGTGACGCGGTTCCATCCATGCTTGTCGAGCACGTCGTTGTCGAGGATGCTGTCGTTGTATTTGGCGGCGGCGAAGGGGAAGATACATACCAGTCCGACCATGAGCTGCTTCTTTTGGTAGTAGACCATGAGGTTCTGCGTGTTCTCCGCCGAGTTGATGAAACTGCCGCTGAGCATCTTGTGCGGAATGCACTGGTAGTACTCGGCACCCCAGCAACCCTTGCGGACGTCCACGGTCCAGGCCAACGGCATGTAGTGGTGGCGGTGGATGCCGATGATATCGCTTTTCTCTTTCTGCCACCTGTAGCCGCTTTCTAACTGTATCGACAGCAGGTCGTTACTGAAAGGCCTTAGTGTCAAGGAGCCGGAGAAGCCGTAGTTGAGCAGGTAGTCGCAGTTCTCGTCGCGGCCTACGATGACACGCTCGTTATTAACCGTCTGCCACTGGTAATAGGTACTGAAGTCATCGTCAATCTTCCGGACATCCGTCGTCAGGTCCATGTTGAGCCAGGGGAGGCTGAGCGAGTAGGTGAGGCCTAGATTCTTGTCGAGCGCGCTCTTCAGCCACGGGTTGCCCGAGTAGAGCAGTCCTGGGATGGTTACGGTGCTGTTGTTGCTCAGACTGGAGATGCCTGGCGTGATGGTCGACATCTTACCATGCAGGCGCAGGGCACCGTTCTTCACGTTGTAGGTCAGCAGGGCTTCGGGCGTGAAGTAGAGCTTGTGGTAGTGGGTGTCATCGTTGCTCGTGTTGATGTATGTGGCCCCGAGGCTAAGGCGGTAGCCTATCTTGGCAATGTTGCCGTTGAGCTGCGCGTAGGCGTAGTGCTTGTCGTCGGTGGCGTTGTAGTTGTATTCCTTGTAGTCGGAGAGCATGTTGCTGATGCGATAGTCCGACTTGGCCAGCGTGGCACGGTAGCCGAGGGCGAGTTGCGTACGGCCCCAGTCTTTGGTGTAGGCAGCCTCACCGATGAACGAATATTTGTTGTTGTGCTGCCGCATGTCGTCGTCGAGGGTCTGTTGAGTCTCGTCGTACTGGATATTGTGTACATGCTGGTTGTTGTGGAAGAGTGTGCCGACGGCGTTGAGCATGATCTCGTGTCCACCGGGCAGCTTGCGGTCGAAATAGAGGTCGAGGGATGGAGAGAAGCTGTTCTGCCGCTGCCGCTTGTCCTGCGTGCCGTTGTGCCACAGCGGGTTGCCCTCGGCGTTAACGGCCATGTTGCTGTTCCAGAACCATGTGAAGATGGTGGGCGTGAACTTAGCCTGGAAGTTGAGGCTGTCGCCATGGGTGTAGAGATACTTCAGGTCGAAGTCGTGGCTGGCATAGCCGAAGTGGTAGGTGCCGCTGTAGTCGTAGGTGGCCCGATGGTCGCCGTCCTTGAAGGTGTAGACATCCTGCTCGTCGCAGTTCGGCGCGTTGCGCAGTTCGAGCCGGTAGTCGAGTGAGAACTGGTGCTGGCCGTGGTTGTACTTGGCGTAGGCATTGGTATTGTTGAATCCCGCCTTCGTGCCCTGCATCACGTCGAAGCCTGTGGCGTAGCCGTTCTCGGCGGCACGGGTGTGGATGTCGAGCACGGTACCGGCGTCGGCGTAGCGGGCCGGCGGTACCACATAGTAGTCGACGTTGCGGATGTCTTTGGGTTGCAGCGCTTTCAGGTCGTTGTCACTGGCCTCGATGCCGTTGATGAGAATCGTCAGCGGCTTGCCAGAAAGGGTGGCGAGCTGGCCGCTGAGGACGTCGACACGCAGTCCGGGCAGTGTGGCAATGAGCTGCTGGCTCTGGCGCGAAGCCTTGACCTGTTCGTCGGAGAAGGTGTAGACATTGCGGTCCTCTCGCTCTACCTTGCGGTGCCCTTTCACGGTCACCGCCTTCAGGCTGTAGGCATCGGGACGCATGGTCAGCACGCCGGCATTGGCTGTAGTGAGGTGACGGACAAGACGCCGGTAACCCACGCTGGTGAGGCTGACGAGCACGTCGGTGGGCCGGCAGGGAATGACGAAGTCGCCGGCCGCCGTGGTCACGCCGCCATTGATGAACGACGAGTCGCCCGGATTGAGCACGGCGACGTTGACAAACTCCATGGGCTGGCCTTTCTCGTCGACGACTCGCCCCGTGAGCTTGCGCTCTTCCTTTTGCGTGCATTCCACGAAGATCATGTCGGGCAGTGCATGGCCCTTGTCGTCCTTGCCGCCGCTGACCACTTTCATGCCGATGGGATAGAAGCCGATAAGCTGATGGATGGCGTCGGGCACGCTCTGGTCCTGCACATCAGTAGTGACCTTGAAGTCTTCGAGGTCGTCATAAGCAAAGTTGATGATGTAGTGCTTGGAGACCGTGCTCAGATAGCGAAGGGCGTCTGACATGGACGTGCTGCGGAAAGAGTGAGTGATGGTCTGTGCGCCGAGCCCTGTGCAGAGCATGAGCAGGGCGGCGATGAGTAATAGCTTGTTTCTCATTGCTCAGTTCCTCCTGCAGCTTCCAAGACGAGAGCGCCACCGTCGAGGGTGACGTGGATGTGCTCAAACTGGTTGAGCTGCTCCACCACCTGTGTGGCACCATACTGCTTGTTCCAATTGAAATAAAGGCGGATGCGGGCGGCCTCGTCGCTGCGAATCTCCGTTTTCAGTCCGTAGTAAGCAGCCATCTCGTTGAGGATGTTGCCCACCGAGACGTTGACAAACTGCTTCATGCCGGTTTCGGCCTGTGGCAGTGCCTTGATGGTGTCGCGAGTGGCCGTGGCAGTCTTCACCGTTGCTGTGTGCCGTGTGGGCTTCATCGCCACTTCCTTCCGTGTTGCCGTGCTGTGCCGGTTCACGAGGGCGACAGTGGCAAACGCCAGTCCTGACATGAGTACGAGGCCGGCGAACACGGCGGCCACCTGCCGCCACAGTGTTGTATGGCGGCTTCCCGGCATATAGCGTTGCTGGAAGCGAAGCAGGGCGTCTTCCGTCTCGGCTTGGTCAGGACGGTGGCTGCCGTTGTGTTGCTTATCGACTTTTTGATCTTTGAGTACTGTGGCGGTGTCGCACATCAGCCGGTAGTATTCCCGGCAGTCCTTGTCGGCGAGTACGTTCTCCCATTCCTTTTGGGAATAGCGGTTGGGCTCCTCCATCATGCGGATGAGTTGTTCAATCTTGTCCATAATCCTATTTGTTCTTTAGTTTCTCTTTTAGTGTGTCCAGTGCTTTCCTTATGCGTTTGTAGACAGCCGTTTCGCTGATGCCTTCTGCCTCGGCAATCTCGGCGTAGGAGAGCTGTTGGGCGTAGCGCTGAGTGAGGGTGCGCCGGCTGGTGTCGTCGTTGAGGCTGTCGATGGCCTGTCTCACCTGGGCCACGCGCTCCTCTATGTCGGCAGGCGAATCCTGTAGCTGGCTGTCGAGGAGGTAGAGTCCTTGAAGGCGCTGCTGAATGGAGCGGTGGCGCAACTGGTTGAGGCAGTGGTTGCGCAGGGCCGTCATCAGAAAGGCCCGAGCCGTGGGACCTGTGGGAAGAATGTCCTTACCAATGAGCGTGGCAAAGACTTCCTCCACAGCATCCTCGCTTTCAGCCGGGTTGTGGAGCAGCAGTCGCGCCAAGCGTATCATGTCGGGATAGTGCTGGCGGAACAGTTGGTTGATCACTTCGTTGTTGTTCATACACCTTTCTATACACTTCGGAAGGGAGAAACCTAACCAAATAGAAATATATTTTTCTGCAAATATAACGGAATAAGTGCGGCTTTCCCAAGCATTTTCCCCAATTCGTGTATTTGAGCCTCAGAGAATCCTTCCAACTCGCCGATATTCAGCACCGTACGTTTGCAGGCCTTACCACTGACGTCACG
>ONYS01000172.1:0-4556 GCA_900322095.1 uncultured Prevotella sp. | reverse complement strand
CAGATTAACACTAGGGGTGATTATCTGGGGCATAAACAGCCAACATCGACGATAAGTTAGGAAACTTTAACAAGTGTGCTTGAACACTCTCTGCAATGCAGGTTAATAAAGAGGGATTATATAAACCTGAAAACGCGATTTGTATTCAGTCGTGAAGCTGCTTTCTCTTGGCTGTCTGTTGTTGGTATTCCGAGGGAGAGACTTTCATCATCTTCTTGAAAGCCATTGTAAAGGAAGACCTCGACTTGAAGCCTACACTGGCGGCCAAGAACTCTATTTTGAGAACCTCGCCCGCCGGGCAGTCATCCATCATGCGGCAGGCCAGCATCACCCGGCGCTCGGTGAGCAGTGTCTTGAAGTTTTTCCCATACACCTCATTCACCACTTGAGACACATACTGATAGCGGGCGTCGATGTGGTCGGCCAAATCGCGTATGGTAAAGTCCGGGTCTGTGATAATCTCTTTCCTGGCCAGCACATCTTCTATTCTTATGGCAAGCTGTTCCTTCTTTTCCGAGCTCAGACGGCTGCCCACGTACTTTCCACTCTTCGAAAAGCGGGCTGAACGCTTGCGCCACAAAGCAACACACAGCAAGCCCAACCCCAAAGCAATCAGCACCAAAGCCACCACGGTCTTTGCCTTCAGGCCGCGATGCTGGGTGCGGGCGAGCGTACTGATGTTGTCGAGTTGGGCATAATAGCCCCGTTGGGAGTCAAACAGCTTGCGCCTACGGCTAAAGTCGGAGTCGTTGAGCTGGATGTATTCCACCCTCACTACATTGGCCTGGGCCATGTCGCCCGACTGCTTGCAGAGCAGATACCGGTAGCGGAGGGCATAAAGCCTCAGGTTGACATCCATCTCGTCGTGGGCAGTCTTCTGCATGGTGTGCAGACAGGCCGCCAACTGCTCCTTATCACCCATCTGATGATAAAGCCGGGCCAGACCGATGAGCGCACACTCGTTGAAAAGTTGCTCGTGTGGGATTCCTGATGAATGGGAATAGGCTGGGAGAAGGCTGAACTTGACCAAGGCAGCCTCTCTCCTGCCCTTGTTCATCAACGCAGTTCCTTCCGTTAGGGTGTTTGCATAAGAGTAGCCTGGAATAGAGCCCGGCCATTTGAGTTGCTTGAAATATTGTATATCTTTGGCAGCATCGGAGAAGTTGCCCTCCGACAGGATACTCCCCATCAGGCAGGAGTATTCTACTAAGGCAATCTCCCACGACTGAATGCCGACGGCGTAGTGGAATGATTGCCTGTAATAGTCCTGCGCCTGACGGCTGTAGAACTGGAAGCTGTTGATGTCGCCACTGTAGGTGAACGAATTGCCCATGTTGTGGCAGATGTAAACCATCTGTTCCCTGAAGCCATATTTCTCAGCCAGTCGCAAACCCTCCGAAAAGTATCCAAGAGCTATTTGATTCTCATTATAATAAAGGGAAAACAGGCACCCCAAGCCGTTGAGCGCCTTCACAGCGCTCATGGCATCGGCTGTCTTCATGCCCTGCTCGTAATAGCGGTTGGCGGTGATGGTAAACAAGGTGACGGCGGTATCTATTTTCTCTTCGCTTCTGCCCAACACACGGGCTTTCTGAAGCAGTGTGTCTGAGGGAACCTCACTCCAACGGTCGTAAGCTTTCACACCATATTGAGCCCGTTGCTGCGGATCAGATAAAGGCAACAAGAGGGCAAGGCCAATAACACATGCCAGGACTGCGAGAATGAAGAGCCCCATAAAATCAGAAAGTATGCTTGATGTATTCTTTTCCATGGTTACAAAGGTAATACGATTTTATGAGAAACTATCGTGTCAGCACCATCTTTTGGATAGCAAGTTTCTACCGGGGGGCGCCACGGAAGTTTTCACCTGCGCCATATTATCCTTTGCCTACTTTGATTATAATATACATCCGAACACAACTTACAGTCCTGCGCATAAAGAAGAAATAAACACAATGGAGCGGCATCGCTACTGCCCGTCTGTGGGGCTTGATTGGTTCCTACGGCTGGCTTCGGGAGTCGGACTGTACCTGCCCTCGCCGCTCTCCCATTTCTTCCACGTCTTTCGTTTTCTTCTCCTTCATGTAGTGACCCCAGTTCACAAACTCCAGATAGTTTTTCTCCTTCTTCTCCTCACTTCCGGCGGCCCATGAGAAAGAGCCCCATGACAATGCCACACATAAGCCCCGTGACATGACCGAGCATACTGACGCCCCGTGCAAAGCTATATAGCAGCGAGCAGACACAGAAGACTCCCAGGACAAGAATGGATAAACAGTATTCGCGGTTCTTGTATGCTCTGTACACGGCCAGAGAAAGACAGGCACCCATCATGGCGAAGATGCCATTACTGGCCCCTACAATGATGCTGTCGGAAAAGGCGAGGTATACAAATCCACAGAACAGACTGGCAAGAAGAAAGATGGCGCACTGTAAGTTAGGCTTGACTTCTTCGTCCATTATGCTTGACACGAAGAGCAACCCCATCACGTTCTCTGTGAGATGCCAGAAACTGCCATGCAAGAAAGCATAAGAAATCAATCGCCACCATTGGCCTTCACCAAAAACTTTGTCGCGCTCAAAAGCTCCCAGCCGGCAGAGTATTTCCCCATCAGGTCTGGACTCGCTGAATCCCATCGACACTTCCAAGAAATACATGAAAACAAAGATGGCGCACAGAGCTACTACAGGAAAGTAGTGGAGGAGATACTGAGTAGCGGATTTCCATGTCTCACCTAAAGAATGGATTGTCCATAGGGTGCGCCGTAGATAGCGGTCCCTTTTATGTTCCTTCGTAAAGTAGAATACGGCTGCCATAATGAGCGCCCACAGGATGTAGGCCAAAGCTTCATACCGGAGATGCTTCCAGGTGGGCACTCCGTCATTCGACTCTATATGAAAGAACACAAGCTCTCCTTCATTTACAGCATCGCGTCCTTTTGTTGTCTCCATTGCGGCTCTGACCTTTTGCCAATAGCTGTCCTTGTTATGCTGGGTGTACCTTCTGATGAAACAATGGGAACGGGATGGGGTGGATGCCTTGGCAGCCTGTAGCCGTTTCCTCACAACTTTATAGGCCGACTCGATACTCTTGTCTGAGGCGAAATCATAATTACACGAGCTGTAAACGTCTTTCCAGACGAAGGCATTTTTCAGGCCCTTAACTGGAAAGACGATAATTCCGTGAAAGGACAATGATCGTGTGTATCGGTCTGACTTGATGGTCTTGTCAATATAACTTCCTGTATTTGTCGTGTCAAGTTCCAAGTTATGCACTTCGAGAAGCTTGTTCGCCATGAAATTGTGGGCTGTGAGCCGGTTGACGGCATGCCAGCCTACCATATTGTCCTGCAACACGCTACCGAGTCCCATTGAGGACATAAAGACCAAGGCACATGAGAAATAAAGGAGAAGGCTCCTTACCCCATTCTCATTCGAGACAAAGTCCAGGTCTCTGCGAGTAAGAAGCCAACAGCATGCGCAAAGAACCAGGATGGGAATGAAGGCGATGAGGAGATTGTCGCCAAACAGCCAGCAAAGCGCAAACGTCACCAAACCGCCCAGGAGGATACCCATCAGGTAGACAAAGGAAAAATGCCCCCATCGCCTCATTCGGTCTGCTTTGCCATTCCTGCGTCTGTTCCTGTATCGTGCGCGAATCATATTTTGGGTAACTATCAACAAAAATGATGCGCCGGAGATTTTCCGGTCTCTACCATCTCATTGTTTGATTTCATTGCAAAATAAGCAAAAATTTTTTTCCCCTCCAAATATCCCGGCAGATTTCTGCCAATGACAATCTGCCGGCACAATACAGATATCGGAGAAAGCATCGAATTGCGGCCTTGAAGCGCTGTAGCCGCTGGCCTTTCCGGTCTCAAAACAATATATCACCAATCCACAATTTTTATGGATTCCCATTGTTTGAGTTTTTATTCTTACCCCACTTTCATCGTAACTATTCAGCGATTCCCACGGCAATACCCATGCTGATCCTATCCGTCGTATAAAAAAGGCAACGGATAGCATCGAATGTGTTCTTGCCATGTTTTTTGGCAGTCTCAACTATGGACCGTATCTCAAGGAACGTATCCGCTCCCCAGTCAGACCTGAAGGTGCCGGAGTTTTTCATCTTGACCTTGACATTTCTTATTCCCCGCTCGCTCCCATTATTGTCCGGCGGTATGAGCGGATCCTCAAGGAAGTTGAACAGACGGTCCCTGCATTTGATCAGCCCGTCTCTCATTCTTCTGAAGTCCTCTTTCGTTTCGTCGGTCCATTCATTTATCAGCCGGTCAAGCCTTTCGAGCCATGGCTGCTTGTCTATCCTGTCTCTTGGACGGGTGTTTCGCTCGTGTATAGCCTCACGCAGAAGTTCTTCGACCCGTTGGGGCCAGTTCCACCACTTGAACAGGCCCAAATCAAGGAAAATTGCAGCATATATTGCAATTTCTTTGCAAAAATTTTGGAACTTTCGTAAAAAGAACCTATATTTACGGCCGAAAAGGACATTTTGCTTAAAACCATATAAAAAACAATCTATACAACAACTATGA
>ONYS01000231.1 GCA_900322095.1 uncultured Prevotella sp. | reverse complement strand
GATAGTGCTGGTCGCCTTCGAACTGTATCACCGTGTCCACGATATGTTCCAGGATCTTTGGTCCGGCCAGCGTCCCCTCCTTATTAATATGTCCGATCAGTATCACCGGCACCCCGCTCGACTTGGCAAAGCGCAGCAGGGCCGCGGCACACTCCCTCACCTGCGAGATGCTGCCGGGCGAAGAGTCCACGCTTTCCGTGGCAATGGTCTGCACGGAATCGATCACGACAATGTCCGGTGCCACATCCTGGATGTGCTTGAAGATCTTCTCCAACGAGGTCTCGCAAAGCACTAACAGCGACTCGGGGAACGTCGGTGACAGACGCTCGGCCCTCATCTTGATCTGATGAGCGCTTTCCTCTCCACTGACATAGAGGATTTTCTTCTCCGGCATCTTCAAGAGAGTCTGCAAGGTCAGCGTAGACTTGCCGATGCCCGGCTCACCACCCAACAGCGTGATGCTGCCCGGCACGAGTCCGCCACCCAGCACACGGTTGAGTTCCGCGTCGTGCATGTCTATGCGTGGCTCATCCTGCAAGGGAATATCACGCAAACGGACGGGTACGGCACTCTGCCGGCTGAACGGAGATTGCCGCGTCTGCTTGACGCTCAACGCCGCATTGCGGGCTGCCGACGAGCCCGTCTCTCCTGCTACCTTTATCTCCTTGAACGACTGCCACTCACCACACTGCGGACACTTGCCCAGCCACTTCACCGACTCGTAGCCACAGTTGCTGCAGACATACATTGTTTTATCTTTGGCCATATATGCTTCTGATTATGATTGCAAAAGTAGCATTTTTTTTTGTGTTTACAAAATATTTCGTACCTTTGCATAGTCATGAGAAAATATCAATATCTTCTGTTCTCTTTGCTTTCCATCGCCTTTTTGGCCTCTTGTGGAAAGTCATATAAAGAGCAGCAACGTCTCAACCGCGAACAGCAGATCGAAGCTGCCCGCCAGGACTCTGCGGCTCTCAAGATAGCCACAGTGCCCACGATGGACTGCCTGCCTCTTTTCATCGCTGCCGAGGACAGCCTGTTTCAGAAAGCGGGCGTAGACGTGAGACTGAAACGCTACGGCAGTCAGACCGACGGCGACACCCTGCTTCGCAGCAAGAGAGCAGAAGGCATTGTCACGGATCTCGTCAAAGCCGAGCGCCTGCGCCGACAAGGCATTGCGCTGAACTTTGTGACCGCTACCAACGCCTCATGGCAACTGATCAGCAACCGCATCGCACGCGTGACCGAGTTGAAGCAGCTCTCCGACAAAATGGTGGCCATCGCCCCCTACTCCGCCACCCAGCTGTTGGCCGACTTGGCCATAGACAGCGGACACCCCAAGGAAACGGTCTATCGTATAGAGATCAACGATGTCAACATCAGATTGAAGATGATTCTCAACAATGAGATAGACGCGGCCTTGCTCCCGGAGCCTCAAGCCACGTTGGCACGTCTCTTTCAAAACCCCGTGCTGATGGACAGCCGGGACAAAAACCTGCGGCTGGGCGTGATCGCCTTCCGACAGAAAGTCATGGACAACAAGGATCGACGACAACAGGTCAAGAAGTTTCTGCAAGTCTACGACGCTTATCAGCATGCCGCCGCGCCACGGCAGAGAGATGTAGCACGCGGGGCAAGGTTTACACCGTAAATATTATAGGCTTATGGATGAAAATGCACAAGAGGAAACTGCTGTCAAAAGCAGAGATCAACTCATCATATTAGGACGGAAACTGGAGAAAGACTGTAATGTGGGCGAGACCTTGCGCCTGCTCAATCAACTGTTGGAGTCTCAAGACGCGTCCTGGATACGTGAGCGGCTGGACGACATCACGGACAACTACCACCGTATGTCGGACTTCTATCTGCAAGGCTACGAAGATCCTCAGCGCCAGCAGTTCTACAAGCAGTTGTCGGCACAGTTGGAAGGCATCATCCGTGATCTGATACTGGAGAATCTAAAGAAAGAATATCCCTATCTCAAATATCTCAATCCACAACGACAGATTCCGGCCGTCGACGATATGCGTCAGCGACTGGAAAGCTATGTCACCGACATGGCCATGGCTTCGCTGTCCGCGCTCAACGGCTCCAACAACAGTCTGACCGACATCCATAAGCGCCATGCCGGCAACTTGCGATCATTCTTCAACCTCACTGTAGCCTCTCCTCAGTGGCGCCACGAATATGCCGTGAGTTTCGAGGAGCTGTTGCTCTCGCCGGCTATCGACTCTGCCGACGCGCAGTTATTGGTATCTGCCGTAACGCTCGCCTGTCTCTTGATAGCAGACGCAGAGAAAATACTGACGCTCATCCACGTCTTCCAGAAAAGCCAGGACGAGCGAGTCAAGCAGCGCGCCTTTGTCGGATGGGTGTTCGCGCTCTCCAACGGGTCATACCAGCTATATGATACTGTACGTTACGCCGTGAAAGATGTCTTGTCCGACAACAGCGTGAAGAGCGCATTGCTCGACATGCAGATGCAAGTGGTCTATTGCCACTATGCCGAAAGGGACAACG
>ONYS01000019.1 GCA_900322095.1 uncultured Prevotella sp. | reverse complement strand
CCGCGCAGGTGTCCGTCGGCGTTGATCGTGACCATCCACTCCCGGGGCAGCCTCACCATGTTTTTCCAGCTTATGCCCAGGCAGGGACGGTTGAAACTCACGCCGCCGTAGTCGAGCCACTGCTTGTACATCCATGCATTGAATGAGGGATACCATATCTTGAACCAGGTGGGCGAATAGGTCACGCTGGCGTTCATGTTCGAGAAGGAGTGCATGTAGTAGGTGGACATTACCACGGGGCGGTCCTGTAGCACGTCCATCCACGTGATAGCGGCGTCCTTATTGTATCCGAATGCACAGCTGGCCTGCAGGTCGCCCCACGAGAGGCTGAGGGCAGTCTCGTGGGAGTAGGCCGTCTTGAGTTGTGGATTGCCCTTGTCGTATCGGATGGAGTTCATGTAGACAGGCGTGCCGTTGAGGTTGCCGTATCCAGGTTTCTGGGTATAGACGTTGTAGCTCAGCATCAGCACCGACTTGCCCAGGGTGTAGGACATGGAGAGTGAGGGCAGCACATAGTTGTAGGAGCGGCTGCTTGCGTCCTGGCGCACCTTGCCCGAATAGTAGGTATAGTCGGCATACTCGTATTTGAGACCTAACTCGGTGAAGAGCTTGCCCCACGTGCGGCTGTAGCTGGCAAACAGGCGTGCTGCCTTCTGCCTCGACTCGTTGTCACTGCGGTCGTAGTTCCCCGTGAGGTTGTTGCCGCCGTATACATACTGCTCCATCCAGTACTGGCTGTGGTAGTGCGTAGTGGAAGCCTCAAAGCCGTATTGCAGTGTGCCGCCGAGGACGCGGTTGGTCATCGTGCCTCGCAGAGCCCACATATTATATCTTGATGTGGAGATGGGCTCGATATCGGATTCGCCCGACGTTCCGTCGCCCTCGAAGCGCTGGTGCCCGTAGCTGTCGCCGAAGACGAAGGAACCGTCCATGTTGAGCTGTGTCTTGTCGCTGAAGCGGTTCTCATAGTATACGACAACTTGGTGCCAGTCGCTGCGTTTGTGGTCGTTCTGTTCCGTAAAGGTGGTATCGGTCTGCTCCCCAATCTGCAGCAGGTTGGTGTAGTTCTGTTTGGTGTTTTGGGCGAAGGTGCGACCGAAATAATAGTTGCCGCCCACCGACTGTCGTTGGGTGGGCGTCCAGTTGAACCCCGCCGAGACGCTGCCGCTCTCCGAATTGACGTTTCCCTTTCCGTCGTAGCTGGCCGAGACGACATCTCCGCCGTAGTTGAAGCGATAGCTGTCATTGCGGCGATAGATGGAATGTGTGAGGCCGTTCAGGTTACCGCTCGTGAAGACGTCAAGGTTCTTTTTGCGGTAGTTGAAGCTGTAGCTGCCGTTGCCCGATAGATAGGGTTGGCCTCCCAGGTATGCCAAGACATAGCCGCGGCCTAATTGTCCCGGGTCCGTCATCCTTCGGTTATTGATGAAAAACAACGGCTTGCCCCGGCCGATCACAGTGCTACCGTCGGAACTCATCAGCGGTAGCTGTTTAAGTACGTCAGCCGCCATACCCAGCTTGCTGTAGACCGTGCCTTGGATGGTGGTAACGAAGAGGTTTTTCTCAATGCGGAACACAGGGCGGTGTCCCGTGACGGTCACTTCTCCGAGGTTTTGCGAGACGGTCTCCAATCTGATGTCCATGCTGTCCCGGGCTGTTGCGAAGGCTGTGGCGTAGCCGATACTCGACACCTTGACCATACGGTCCTGGGGCGTTGCGGGCATCGTGAAGCGGCCGTCATCGCCCGTCACTGTACCTGCAACGAAAGATGAGTCGGACTCCTCCAACAACGACACGGTGGCATAGGGAATGGCTTTGCCCTCATTGTCATGAATGAAACCGCTCACAGTCTGCGCATTCACAATGAACGGCAGAAGTAAGAAAAAAAGTGCAGAGATGTATTTTTGTATAGTATTCATAATGTAAAAGCTTTTGCGTTTATGTCTCATACAGCCTGTATACATTTGTCTAGATCTGGACGTCGGCCCGTAATATATCTTAATAGACATTCCTTGAGTATATTCTTGTCTTTCATAAAAGTACAGACTTTATAGTTACCTCTGTTGAACATATTCTGGTATCTGAACCATTGACATCCTCCATTACAAACGGGGAATAATAAACAATTCTTGCATTCCGGCTGATTGAAGATAGATGTGTCGAAGAGATAACGGCTCACTATAGATGGAGAGCTCAAGTTTTTTGTAGCAAGTGCAACTGAAACTTTTTTGTAGCAAGTGCAACTGAAACTTTGACAATCGAAAGGTGATGTTCCACCTTTCAACATCTCCAGGGACTGTGGATCCATGATTTCTGCCTCATGGATAACCGTTAAAAAGTTTTTTTCCATTTTATTAATGTTTTAATTTTGCCCTCAATTATCAGCCTCAGGCATAGCTTTATTATTTAAAAATATTTTTTTGAATGTTTATTGCTTGGGTATCATAATCCAACAGAGTTGATCATTGTAAATTATTATTCCTCGTATATGTGACCTTCTATATGTAATATAGGATTATGTACAGACTGATCTCTGCGTTATTTCCAAATTGTATATAGCAACCGAATTGCGGGAGATAAAGAAATCATAAATGGAGAATTATTCGGACGAGATACCTTTGTCAAAGAAAATATAGCCTCGGTAACTAACCACGTCAAATATTAATTTGATCATATACTCCCCACGAATATATTCTGGTAATTCCACTTCTGTTTCCTGGCAGCCAACATCATAATTCAAAATGATGTTACTTTCATCCAGGGTAGTCAGCAATAATGTAAACGGCTCGTCCGTAGGCATGAATTCCAAATGATGCCCGCTTTGTAATATTGTCAATGGTGATTGGGGTAATTTTTTGATTTCAGGCTGAAGGATATACGGATCATCGTAATATACCGTCAGATTAACCTTAGTGGCATTGGACGGCTCAGATGCCATCGTTCCAAAAACGCAGGCACAAGATAGTAATAAAATAACGAAAAATTTATTCATATTCCAGTTCTCTATTTTGACGGTGTAAAATTATTAAAAATATCTTGAGTGCTTGAAAAAAAAGAGTACAATCTATACACTCAAGTTGGGCCAACTTTATAATAGCACTGATTATCAGAATGTTATCGATGAGTACAATTTGTACACGGAACATCAAATTATGCAAAAGCAAACTGTTTCTTCATACGAATATTTAGAATCGATCTTTCAGGAAATCACAAAATCTTGGAGATCTGCTCGGTTAGACGCATTAATGATCACTTGATTTTGCGCAAACGGCGGTTGCTGACAACCGTCAGCAACTTGGTTGGCGACCGTCAGCAACTTGGCAGGCGTAAGCCAGACCTATTCCCATCCCGCTAAATCTCTATAATCAGCTTGCAAGACTTCTATCGTCTTATCTGATATTTGGTGTCAATCAACAAAAATAAAGAGACAAGATAGCAGTTTATTAATCAATCGTTCTGTAAGAGTCAAATATTTTTCTTATATTTGCAGCATCAACCTAAAACTACAAACACCTATGGAGGTAAGAGACATTTTCACCATGCGCAAGGAGGGCAAGACCGAAGAAGCCTACCAAGCCATTTGCGAAATATATGCCCATCACCACGGCCCGCACACCAACCTGTGTATGTTTTGGTGCTCAAGCGACATGTTCAAGAAACTGGCCAAAGAGAAGAACGTCAAGGAGATGCGACGGATGCTTGGCCAAATGGTCAAGATCTATCCCGACATTAAAGACGATAGGTGCGAAGCGGCAAGAGCCATCTCCAAAGCAGCCGTGGCTATGGACCGGGAGGTGAAGGACTTCAATCTGATCTACTTCCTGCCATGGTTCAACAAACTCACCGACGAAGACTGGAAGCCTTACATCGTCAACAATCACCAAGTGCCCTCGTTGGGTCAGCAGGTGGTCAACCATCTGATGAAAGACATTCAGACGCGCGACATCGACTACATCAACCAGATCACAGATCTTTTCAGGAAAGCTATGCAGAAAGCGCCCAACTACAAATTGAATCTGCGCCACTATGCCCAACTGCATATCATGCTGGGCAACTCTGCCAATGCCCTGCAAACCTACAAAAAACTGTTGAGTCGTTATAAAGACTCTTACCTCTACGCTGAACTGGCCGAACTTGTTGCCGACGACACTCAGAAGATGGCTCTCTACTGCCAAGCCATACTCCACCAACCACGCGAAGAATTTACAACCAAATATCACTACAAACTCGGCGTGCTACTAAGAAAGCATAATCTTGCTTCACGTGCGGCCTACGAATTCAACCGCTGCGCCGATATCCGCAAGCGCCACGGTTTGCCGCTGACTCCTTTCATGCAACGCCTGCTTGGCCAGTTCAACGGTATCACGCCGGTAAGCGAGAGCGACCAGCTCGCCCTCTACCAACGGTCGGGAGCTGTCGTTGATGCCCTTATCAAGACCCAAGAAAAATAGAAGAGGGAACAATAAAGGCAATAGCGACGGTCCATACCGAGAGGGGCTACGTCACTATTGCCTTACTATATACCTATATATAATATATAAACTCTAACTTACCTATATCAGAAAGCGCTTTGGAATTCCTCCAGAAAGCGGGTATCATTCTCTGAGAACATGCGCAGGTCGCTGACTCTGTACTTCAGATTGGTGATGCACCCATGCCGAAGGCATAGCCCGTGTAGACAGAAGAGTCAATGCCACAAGCCTCCAGGTCGTGGGGATCCACCATGCCACAGCCGAGAATCTCTACCCAGCCAGTGCCCTTGCAGAAGGAGCAACCCTTGCCGCCGCAGATATTGCACGAGATGTCCATCTCGGCACTGGGTTCGGTGAAGGGGAAGTAACTGGGACGCAGACGAATCTTAGTGTCCGGACCGAACATCTCACGCGCAAATGTGAGCAACACCTGCTTCAAGTCGGTAAAGCTTACGCCTTTGTCGACATAGAGCCCCTCCACCTGATGGAAGAAGCAGTGGGCACGGGCCGAGATAGCCTCGTTGCGGTAGACACGTCCGGGGCAGATGATACGGATGGGCGGCTGATGGCTCTCCATGTAGTGGGCCTCATCACCCGAAGTATGGCTGCGGAGCAACACATTCTTCGTCACGTCGTTAGGATCGGGCTGCTCGATGAAGAACGTGTCCTGCATGTCGCGTGCGGGATGGTCGGCAGCAAAATTGAGCATGGTGAAGACGTGCTTGTCATCGTCGATCTCAGGACCATGATACAGCGTGAATCCCATGCGCTGGAAGATATTGATAATCTCATTCTTCACGATCGACAGCGGATGACGCGTACCCAAGTCGATGGGATAAGGCGTACGTGTGAGGTCGAGTTCCTCTCCATCGGCTTCCTTGGTCTGAACCTGCTCGCGAAGCTGATTGATTTTCTCTTGCGCGTTCTTTTTCAGCTCATTGATCTTGATGCCTACTGTCTTTTTCTGGTCAGCGGCAACATTGCGGAAATCAGCCATGATGGCATTGATCTCGCCTTTCTTGCTCAGATACTTCAAGCGAAGCTTCTCTACGTCCTCAGCGTTTTGGGCCTTGAGGTTGTCAACTTCCTTGAGTAAATCCTCTATCTTTTCTAACAGCATCTTAAATTACTAAAATTTTGTGCAAAGATACGAATTAATAACGAGAAGAGGAAAGGAAAGAGAAAATTTCTATCAACCCGTTTTTATTAATACAAAAATAATGGCCTAACATTTTATTTGTCGAATAAAAATAGTAATTTTGCACTGCAATGAGAAAGTATGGATTATATTTGTTATTGATGCTTATGCTTTCAGGCTTAGGTGTCTTCACCACGGGGTGCACCGACAAGAAGCCTTCGGGCGCCGACTCTACGGCCGTTGCCGACACGACCCCGACCGACACACTGTCGCCTGAGGACAGCATCATTGCCGAGCAGCCAATGCCAAAGGCTGCCGACGAGCTTTTCGATGACTTCTTTTTCAATTTTGCAGCCAACCGCAAGTTGCAACGCGACCGCATCGACTTCCCGCTCAAGGTGTTTCAGGACGGAAAGCTGGCACGCAGCATTCAGAAGAATCAGTGGCACATGGACCATTTCTTCATGAGGCAAGACTACTACACCCTGATTTTCGACAGCCAGAAGCAAACGGATCTGGTGAAGGATACAAGCGTGAGCCACGTCGTCGTGGAGAAGATTTCGCTGCGCCGCAAGATGGTGAAACGGTACGTTTTCGACCGCGTCAACGGACAATTCCGCATGACGTCCATCAACATTCACGCGATGAGCAAGAACAACAACGCCTCCTTCTTGCAGTTCTATGAGCGCTTCGCCACCGACACTGCCTTCCAGATCAGAAGCATGGCCAAGGAAGTAACCTTCACCTCGCCCAATCCCGACAACGACTTCGAGAACCAGACTGGCGTGATTCTCCCTGAACAGTGGCCCTACTTCAAGCCGGCTCTCATCCCGAGCGGCGAGATCTACAACATCATCTACGGCCAGACGTACAAGGAGAGCAACTATAAGATCTTTATCATCAGGGGTATTGCCAACGGTCAGGAGATAGACTTCACCTTCCGCCGCAATGGCAAGCAATGGAAACTCATCAAGTTCACCACCTGACAACATCAGCATTGCGATATGAAAGAGACATCACATTACAACCTCCTCCACAACAACACGTTCGGCATCGAGTCCTACTGCGACAAATTTGTAGAATACTCCACCGAAGAGGAGGCCGAAGAGATAGCCAGCCGTCTGAGGCCGGGCGAGAAATATCTGATTCTCGGTGGGGGCAGCGACCTTCTGCTCACAGGCGATTACCATGGCACCGTGGTCCACTCTGCCATCACCAGCCTCACCAGCACTCCTGTCGAAGAAGGAACTTTGGTACGCGTCGGCTCGGGCAAGACCTGGGACGACGTCGTGGCACTGGCCGTAGAATCGGGCTGGCATGGAGCAGAGAACCTCTCGATCATTCCTGGCGAGGTGGGAGCAAGCGCCGTGCAGAACATCGGTGCCTACGGAGCTGAGGTGAAAGATCTCATCGTCTCGGTTGAGGCTGTAGAGATTGGCACGGGACGCAAGGTCTGCTTCAGCAATGCCGACTGCCAGTACAGCTACCGCCAAAGCCGCTTTAAGCATGAATGGCGCGACCGCTATCTCATCACTTTTGTCACCTATCGCTTCTCATCCAGCTTCGAGCCTCACCTCGAATATGGCAATATCAGGCAGGCTCTGGCCGAGAAAGGCATAGAAAAGCCTACTCCATCGCAGTTGCGCGAGGTGATTATCGACATTCGCAACCGCAAGTTGCCCGACCCGAAAGTGCTGGGCAATGCCGGAAGCTTCTTCATGAATCCCATTGTCACGCTCGATGTCTACGAGCGTCTTCACAGCCAGTATCCCAACATGCCGCATTACACCATCGACGAAGCCCACGAGAAGATTCCCGCAGGCTGGATGATTGAGCAATGCGGATGGAAAGGCAAGACGCTGGGACGCGCTGGCGTCTACGAGAAGCAGGCATTGGTGCTCGTCAACCGTGGCGGAGCTGAAGGCCGCGAGATCGTTGAGCTTATGCACCATATACAGGCTGATGTCAAGGAACGCTTCGGCATCGACATTCTTCCAGAAGTCAACGTCGTATGAAGTTCACGTTTTTAGGCACAGGAACGTCGACCGGCGTACCCGTTTTGGGCTGCCGGTGCAGAGTCTGTCAAAGCAAGGACCCGCACGATAAGCGCCGGCGCACGTCAGGATTGCTCGAGACTGAGACTACGCGCATTCTTATCGATTGCGGTCCCGACCTTCGCGAGCAACTTATTCCTGTCGAATTCCGACGGATAAGCGGCGTCTTGCTCACCCACCAACACTACGACCACGTTGGCGGACTAGACGACCTGCGCCCCTACTGCAAGTTTGGCGATATAGACATTTATGGCAACGAAACTACAATAAGGAACGTCAAGCACAACTTTCCTTATTGTTTTGTGGAGCATCTCTATCCCGGAGTACCCAAACTGAGTATGCACGTGATAGAGCCTCACAAGGGTTTTACTATCGGTGATATTCCGGTCATGCCCATCGAAGTGATGCATGCCAGCTTGCCGATATTGGGCTATCGGTTCGGCAACTTTGCCTACATCACCGACATGAAAAGTATCCACGAATCAGAATTTCCCTATTTGAAGGGCGTAAATACGCTTGTGGTGAATGCCCTCAGATGGGAGAAGCCCCACCAGAGCCACATTCTCGTCGGCGAGGCCATCGCCTTCAGTCGCAAGATAGGTGCACGCCTGACCTATCTCACGCATCTCACTCACGACATCGGCCTTCACGAGGAAGCCGAAAAGCGACTCCCCGAAGGCTTTCATTTTGCCTACGACGGATTGCAGATAGACGTGGAATAACCTTTTCTTTACCTGTCGGAAAACATACCGTATAGTTCTGAATCAATACGTTCGGCTATACGTCCGAAATCCTTCGGGTTATTTTCGAAGTCTACATTGTCACCATCCACAATCAGCACCTTCCCCTTATAGTCTTTTATCCACTCCTCATAGCGGCGGTTCAGTCCTTTCAGATAGTCGAGCCGCATGGTCTGTTCGTAGTCGCGGCCACGCTTCTGGATATGTTCCACAAGCTTAGGGATTCCCGTTCTTATATATATGAGCAGGTCGGGCAGTTTCACCAGCGAGATCATCAGATTGAAAAGATCCGTATAGTTGTCGAAGTCGCGGTCGCTCATGAGTCCCATGCTGTGAAGGTTCGGCGCGAAGATGCAGGCATCCTCAAAGATTGTCCGGTCCTGGATGATGGTGTCTTTGCTCTGGGCAATCTCCACAACGTCGCGGAAACGCTTATTGAGGAAATAAATCTGAAGATTAAACGACCACCGGTTCATATCCTTATAATAGTCCTCTAGATAAGGATTGTTGTCGACGGGTTCGAAGTGGGGCGTCCATCCGAAACGGGATGCGAGCATCTTGGTCAGCGTAGTCTTTCCGCTGCCTATATTTCCGGCAATGGCTATATGCATAATTCTTTGTTGATTTGTTGCGTAAGTTGTTGGAAGTCGGCCTTATTGTCGCGAAGGTCCAAATGGTCGGTCTCGACAATGAGCTTGTGGCCGTCATACTTATTGAAGATAAAATCGTCGTAGAGCAAGTTGAGATTGCGCAGATACTCGATGGGCATCTTCTCCTCATAGCTCCTCGACCGCTGCTGAATATGCTCAACCAGGTGAGGCAACGATGCTCGCAGATAAATCATCAGGTCGGGCTTGCGCACGACGCTCATCATGTTCTGGAAGAGTTCCATATAGGTATTGAAGTCTCGCTCGTCGATGTTGCCCATTTCATAGTTGTTGACAGCGAAAACATAGACGCCTTCGAAGATTGAGCGGTCCTGCACAATGGGTTTCTTCGACTGATTGATGGCGAGCATGTCCTTGAAGCGCTGCCGCAAAAAGAAGACCTCCACGTTGAAGGCCCACCTGGGAATATCCTTATAATAATCGGCAAGGTAAGGGTTGTCGGCCACCGACTCAAACTTTGGCTGCCAGCCGTAGTAGTCGGCCAGTCGCTGAGTGAGCGTGGTCTTTCCGCTTCCTATATTTCCAGCTATGGCTATATGCATTGATTTTGGTTTTGCTGGCGCAAAGATAACAAAATTAATCCGTATAAAGCCATCTTGCAGTTTCTTTCTGCTCAAGTTTTCTTTTCTCGCTAATTCGCAGACGTTTTTTCGTTTCTTGCCTTGCGATTTGCCCATGAAAAAACTTCTTCTTTATTTTGTTCTTCAGCCGATTTACACTAACTTTGCATACTATAATCACTTCACGACAAAAGATGAAAATAGTAATAGGCATTGACGTGGGCATCAGCACCACGAAAATCGTAGGTATCGACGATTCCGGGACGGTCATCTCGCCCATCCGAATCAAAGCCACCGACCCCGTGACCTCGCTTTACGGAGCCTTCGGCAAATATCTCTACGACAACAATATTCAGCTCGACGAAGTGGAGCACGTGATGATTACTGGTGTCGGCGCAGCCTATGTCAGCTCGCCCATTTACGGACTGCCCACCGACAAGACCGAAGAATTCATCGCTGACGGATTAGGCGCCCGCTACGAGTCAGACCTGGAACGAATGATTGTTGTGAGCATGGGCACCGGAACATCACTCGTGCAATGCGATGAAGACGGCATCCGCCACATCGGAGGCATCGGTATTGGCGGCGGAACGTTGGCCGGACTTTCACGTGTGTTGCTTCAGACCGACGACGTGAAACAGGTGTCTGCGCTTGCCATGCGTGGAGATATTTCAAACATCAACGTGCTTATCGGCGACATCAGTCCCAATCCTCTGCCGGGCCTGCCCAAGAATGCAACGGCTTCACTCTTCGGCAATGCCGCAAGCAACGCCTCTCGCGAGGACATTGCCGTGGGCATCATCTGCACTGTCTTGCAGGCCATTGGCTCAGCAACGATTCTTTCTTCGCTGAGAAGTGGAATCCGTGAGTTTGTACTTATCGGCAATCTAACGCTGCTCCCTCAGTGCAAGGAGGTTTTCCCAGCCATGGAGAAGCTCTATAAAGTACATTTCAATATACCGAAATACAGCGAATTTTGTACGGCCATCGGCGCCGCACTGTCGTTTACAGGGGCTATATAAACGATTGAAAACATCAAAGAAGGGTAATTTGAAGATGAATACCTAACAACTAATCCCTCCTTATACAAAAAACGGATGCGCTTTCTTATAAGAGGAAAGCGCATCCGTTTTTTATTTATAGAGTTTTATGGTTTAGAGCCAACCAGCCTTGCAGACGAAGATAAGCACTGCGAAGCCAATAACGAGGCTGATCAAACCTACGGTGAGTCCAGTCTTCATCATATCCTTCTGATCGATCAGGCCAGTAGAATAAGCGATGGCATTTGGAGGAGTAGAAATAGGCAGCGACATTGCCGTCGAAGCAGCTACAGCAATACCAATGAGGACTGTGGATGTACCACCAATGACATCAAGTTTATCGCCCATACCTGCGCAAACAACCGTCAGGATTGGGATGAGCAGAGCTGCGGTAGCCGTATTGGAGATGAAGTTCGACAGTGCGAAGCACACCAAACCTGCGATGACAAGGATAACAATCGGGCTCCACTGTCCGAACGGAATGCTCTCAACAGCCGACTTGGCAAGTCCTGTTCCATTCATAGCCAAGCCCAAAGCGAAACCACCGGCAACCATCCAGATCACGCCCCAGTCGATATCCTGCAGGTCTTTTGCCGTAATCACACCGGTGAAGGCAAACACTGCGATCGGGAACATAGCCACGGTATTGGCATTGACGCCCAATGCTTTACCGCAAACCCACATTACAATAGTCAGCAAGAATGTGATGGCCACAACCCACGTGCGCCAATTCCATTCGCCACCGCCTTCAATCTTTATCTCAATCGTCTTCTGAGAGAAGGGGAAGAACTTGCGAAGAATGAACCAAGCAATGATAAGCAGTATGATAACCAATGGCATCATGATGACGGCCCAATCGAAAAAGCCCAGATTCAGATTGAGTCCTGCGGGATCGTTGAGCACCTTGAAAGCGAAGGCATTAGGAGGAGTGCCGATGGGCGTTCCCATACCACCGAGGTTGGCACCGATAGGAATAGACATCGTCAGGGCGATACGTCCCTTACCATTGGCTGGCAAAGTCTTGAAGACAGGCGCAAGGAACGTCAGCATCATGGCAGCCGTAGCGGTGTTGGAGATGAACATCGAGAAGAATCCTGTGATGAGCAGGAAACCCAGCAACACATTCTCGCTCTTATGACCGAAGAGCTTCAGCAAAGCACGGGCCAGCATAACGTCAAGTCCCGACTTGGACGCGGCGATAGCAAGGATGAAGCCACCAAGGAAGAGGATGATTGTCGGGTCGGCGAAGCAAGCCATCACGCCTTGATAGTCGAGCAGCTGACCGTACTCACCTTCCGAGCCCTGCATGAAGTTGAACGAGGAGTTGCTCACGCAGAACAGCAAGACGAAGATAATAGTCACTGAGGTTGCCCAAGCCGGAATAGCTTCGGTAAGCCATAAAAGAACGGCCATCACGAAAATGGCGATCACGCGTTGCTGGACCACGGTGAGTCCATCAATCCCAAACGATGTCGAGGGCAGGTTCCATACGATCAGAGTGATGACGGCTGTAATGAAGAACATCAGAGCCTTCTTCTTATTAAAGTCACCCGACAGAACCTTGTGTACTGTTTCTGACATTTGTTTTTAGTTAAGTTAATTAATAATATGTTTTGGTTATTCTTTAGTTTCAAAGCCTCAGTAAAAAAGGCAGGGGTGAATTCGCTCTACAAAAGTAATAAAAAAATAATAATGCCAAAAAGAAAAGCAGCTTTTTTAAACAAAAACTTCTCTACCCCTATAGCCGCATGAGCATGAAATGAGCAGAAAGGGAATTTTATTTATCTGTTTTCTCTTCTATCTCACTTTTTTTATGTAAGTTTGCAGTTGCAATTGGTTCGCACTCTACGTGCGACGAAGAGGGAACCGGGTGGGAATCCCGGACAGTCCCGCTGCTGTGTGCGGCTTTTTCAAGAGCGAACAGTCAAAGCCACTGACTATCCATTCGATTTCAGGATGCGTCGGGAAGGCGTTCGTTCTCAGCCGCGAGTCAGAAGACCTGCCGTTGCTAGAAGCATTCCAAGTCCCGAGGAGGACGCGGAATACAACATTATTTATATATGCGAAAGAAAATTCTGCTGTCGTTGCTCACGCCCATGTTGGCGATGAGTGCTTCGGCCATTGTCCCGGATAGTGTGCACACGCTTCAGAGTGTCATCGTGACGGCTTCGTCACGGCTCTCGACGATGCGTGCAGGCTCACCGTTGCAGTTTTTTACAAGCAAGGACCTGCAGCGGATGGGCGTAGCCGACGTGGCCGAGGCCGTGAAGCATTTCGCTGGAGTGCAGGTGAGGGACTACGGAGGCATTGGCGGATTGAAGACTGTTGGCGTTCGCGGACTGGGCGCCATGCACACTGGCGTCAGCTACGACGGCGTGATGATTGGCAACAGTCAGTCGGGGCAAGTCGACATTTCCCGATTCGCACTCGACAATATCTCCCTGATTTGGCTCTCAATAGGACAGCAGGACGATATATTTGTCAGCGCACGCCAATACGCCTCAGCAGCAACACTCAATATTGAAACTTTGCCTATACTCTCCGATTCGACAAAGTTCATCGCCAACGTGCGAACGGGATCGTTTGGCCTGCTGTCGCCCTCTACTCTCTGGGTACAGCCCGTGGGCAAGAGAGCCGTTGTCTCAGCTTTCGCCAATTGGGAAAGGGCCGACGGAAATTATCCTTTCACACTTTACAATGGCGTACAGCGCATTCACACCAAGCGCTACAATAGCGACGTTTCCATATGGCGGGCAGAACTGAATGCTTCATATCTCTTGGCCCAAGGACACACGCTGAGGGCAAAGCTCTACGGTTTCAGTTCCAAGCGTGGCATTCCCGGAGGTATCGTCTACGACAATCCTTACAGTGCCGAACGGCTTACCGACCGCAATGCTTTCGTTCAACTCTCCTACGAGGGAAAGCTCAGCGACGCCTGGCTCATGAAAGCTGCTGCCAAATGGAATTATCAATGGAACCGCGACTTCAACCGCGACGCTGCCCGAGAAAAGATAGATAAATTCCGACAGAACGAGACTTACGCCACGGCTACAGCTATGTGGAAGATCACTCATGGACTGCGCATAGCCCTTGCACAGGACTTCATGCACAACTTTCTCTCCACAACCCTTGCCAATTGCCCCTACCCCACCCGCAATTCTTGGTTCACGTCTCTGGCTGCGGTCTATGAATGGAAAAATTTGAAACTGAACGCGTCGGTACTGAACACAATCCTCAACGAAAGCGTACGCACAGGATCAGAGGGCAACGACTGCCATAGGCTTTCCCCCTCATTAAGCCTGACTTGGCAATTGAGCGGAAACCTACGATTGAGAGCCTCTTACAAAGACATCTTCCGTGTGCCAACGCTCAACGACCTCTATTATCTGCTCATCGGCAACACGAATCTGAAACCCGAGAAGACGAAGCAATGGAATTTGGGTCTAACGTGGAACAAGCATGTCTCCCCCATCGTCGACTACATCTCTTTCACGGCCGACGCCTATTATGGCAACGTGCATGACAAGATACAAGCCGTACCCACCATGTTTATCTGGAAGATGAAGAATATTGGCCGCGTACGCATGAAGGGCGTAGATCTCACCGCAGGCGCTCAATTGCTTTGGCAACGGGATTGGAGCACCTTCGTTCAACTCTCTGGAAGTTGGATTCAGGCCCAAGACCGCACCAACCGGCAAGACTTGTTTTATGGCGACCAACTGGCCTACACTCCACAATATTCAGCCTCCGGCTCCGTGTCGCTCCACACGCCTTGGGTGGACGTAGCTTACAATCTGCTCTTCACGGGGCGCCGCTACTCGTCTGGTTACAATTCGGCTGATACACGGATGCCGTCGTTCACCGACCACAGCGTTTCCCTCTCACGGCAGTGGCATCAATGGCGATTGCAACTCGACCTCCGCAACCTTGGCGGCAACAACTATGAGGTAGTGCGCTTCTACCCCATGCCGGGCTTCAACTGGCGGGCAACTTTGACTTATCAATTATAATACAATAATATGAAGAAAATGGATAAAAAACTGATTTGGGCAGTACTGCTGATGCTCACTGCCACGTTTACTTTCACGTCGTGTAGCGACGACGATGATGACAACACGACACCTGAGATTCCCACCGAGAAGTCTTACGATGCCTACGTGGTCAACAACGGCAACTGGGGAGCCAACGACGGTACCATTGGAGCCGTCTTGAATGTACATGGAGAGACTCCCTCTTACCTCGACATCTATAAGCAGGAAAACCAAAAGGGCATAGGCGATGCTCAGGATGCTTACATCACAGTCTCAGGCGATGGCCGCAACGGTCTTATTTTCGTCACCAGCACCACTTCCACCAAGATCAGTGTGCTCGACACCAAGGGCAAGGAGCTGTACGTGAAACTGCTGCCCAATGTTCAGCCTCGCTTCATCACCGGCGAAGGCGGCAATGTCTACTTCTCAGCCTACAACGGCTATGTCTACAAGATGAATCGCGACAGCTATAAGATCACCGACAGCGTGAGCGTGGGAGCCTATCCCGAGGCTGTGGCCATCGCCGGCGGCAAGCTCTATGCGGCCTTGTCCAACTATGATATGAGCGGCAACGGCAAGTATCTGGCCGAGGTGGACCTGAAGAGCTTCAAGAAAACCAAGGACATCGAGGTTCGCCTCAACCCCTACAGCCAGATGATTGCCGTGGGCAATAAGGTTTTCTTCGTGAGCAATCTCGACTACAGCGACAATATCCTGCAGATGCTGGATGCATCGACCGACAAGGTGACAGAGATAGGCCACGGTTCAAGTATAGCCTACGACAAGCTCAACGACGACATCATCTGTATCTCTGCCGTTTACGGACACCCCGAATTCAACGCTGTCTACCGCTACGATATCACAACCGGCAAGAAAACAGACATCAAGCTCTCACAGACTCCGGGCAACATTGGTCAGGTGAGCGTGAGTCCCAACAGTGGTTATCTTTATATTGTCAACCAAAACTACACGGGCCCCTGCGAATTGTGGGTCTTCGATCAATACGGGACCTTCAAAAGCAAATTTGAATCAGGAATGGCCACACAACGTGTAATTTTCCTCCGCTGATTCAAAAGTAGGCGGAAAAAGAAAACTTGGATTTTTCTTTTCTACAAACAGCTAAAGGGGATGCTCTTCGATAAGAAGAACACCCCTTTAGTCTTTACAGCAGGTGCCAATGCATTCAATAAGCCAAAACTACAAGAGACAGCTTTTGCATATCTTCTATTTGCCGTGAGAGCACGGAAGTTTCAAAACCTCGGCTTCGATAAAAAACATCGTCAATTAAGCTAAAAAAACATTAACTCCAAAGGAGAAACATTTGTCACATTACTTTGTTTTTATATCTTTGCCGAAATATGAGACATCTTTTATTGACTATATTTCTTTTGGTGAGTGCGGCCTCCAATGCCCAGACCATCGGCTTAGGGCCACTCCATTCCGACGACAGCCCGCGAGAGAACTGGCTTTTGCCGGGTGATACCGTGAAGACGGCCACCGACACAATCGTATATGGCGGTAAGCCACAAAAGCTGCAATATCAGGAGGAACCCTACCAGCCCGGTAGCGAGTTTGGACTTCACGAAGGACTCAATGCCAGCATCAGTGCTTCGGCATTCGCCACCTTTGGCAGTCATGCTCCCCACAAGGGCGGTTTCGCCGAGTCGCTCAACGTGGCCTACCTGAAGCCACTGACGCGCAACAACAACCTGTGGCTCCTTGCCGGCGGCTACGTGAACAACATCAACTATGGAGGCGACAACCTCCACGACGGAGGATTCTTCGCCATGCTCAACTGGCAAATCAATCAGCACTGGAGCGTCTATGCCTACGGACAACTCTCCGTGGTCAACAACTTCGACCGTGCTTATCGCCCATACGGACTGTATTCTCCTTATTATTCCCCGTATGGTATCTACACCCCCGTCAACTCCTGGAACGGGATGGGCGTGCCGGGAGCCAATGTCATTGGCGCAGGCGTTCAATACAAGCCCAATCCTTCGGTTTCAATCAATGTCAACGTAGAGGGCGTTTGGTACGACAACCACATGCCCATGTACTTCGACCGCTACAATTATCCTACACCGAGATACTAGACTTCATACCTCCCTATAGACAAAAACAGCATCATGCAGAAGACTACATGATGCTGTTTTTTATTGTTTAAACTTACTCTATCAATTATTTCACGAACTTCAGTCTCAGACTGTTGAGCACTACGCTGACGCTGGAGAAGGCCATCAGCGCAGAAGCCCACATCGGCGTGATTTGGAAATCGATTCCGAAAAGTCGAAGCACACCGGCCGCGAGGGGGATGCAGACCAAGTTGTAGATGAAGGCCCAGAAAAGATTCTCCCAAATCATGCGCACCGTGCGCCGGCTCAGGGTGATGGCTTCGGGCAAAGCGCGCAGGTCGTCGCCCATCAGCGTCACTTGTGCCACATCCATAGCCACATCCGTTCCCTTGCCGATGGCGATGGAGACATCAGCCAAAGCCAAAGCCTGCGTGTCGTTGATGCCGTCGCCCACCATAGCGACCGTCTTACCTTCCGACTGCAGTTTGCTGACGAGATTCTCCTTATCCTGCGGCAGCACTTTGCTCTGATAGTGCTTGATGCCGGATTTCTCAGCCCAATAGCGCGCAGCCTCATCGCGATCGCCGCTCATCATGTAGACGTCGACTCCCTTGCGCTGCAACTCCTCCATAGCCTCGCGGGCATGGGGTTTGAGCGTCTCTCGCTGTTCCAGCGGCATGTCGTCGACCTTTGTGAAGTCAACATCCTTATTAGGAATGGTGAGAGTTCCAGTTTTGTCGGTCACCAAGGCATCAACCTTACGCAGCAATTCGAGGGCAGTGGCGTCCTTGATGAGAATCTGCTTGTCGGCAGCCTTGCCGATACCCACCATCAGGGCGGTAGGAGTAGCCAGGCCCATCGCGCAGGGACAGGCAATCACCAACACCGAAACTGCAGAAATGATAGCCTGCGGCAGCACACTCATACCTCCAATCAAGAGCCAAACGACAAAGGTCAACAAGGCCAGGCCCACCACAACGGGAACGAATACCATGGCCGCACGGTCAACGATACGCTGCACAGGCGCCTTGCTTCCCTGCGCCTCCTGCACCATCTTGATGATATGAGCAAGAGCTGTGTTCTCGCCCACCTGCTTTGCACGGATATGGAAGACGCCCTGAGAGGGAATAGTTCCGGCCAATACTTGTGAACCAGCTTTCTTTTCGGCCGGCAGAGGCTCTCCAGTAATCATGCTCTCGTCGACATAAGCCGCATGAGCATTCATGAAACTATTGGCCCACGTCACGACTCCGTCTACAGGCACTTTCTCGCCGGTTCTCACCTCGAGTTCATCACCCACGTCGATGGTAGACACGGGCACTTCCTCCACACGGGCTTTCTTCACTACCTTGCCGTCGGCATCTATCTGTGTAGGCTCCACCACGATATGCGCGGTCTTCGGAGCCAAGCCCATCAGCTGGCGGATGCTCGATGCCACGCCGTCGCGTGCTTTCTCTTCGAGTAGACGTCCGGTCAGAACGAAGGTGACAATCATCACGCTGGCGTCGAAATAAGTATTCCACGCAATTCCGCGTGCGCCCCAAACCTGTTCGCCCCAGAAAGTATTGAAAGCAGAGAAGAGGAACGCTATGGCCGTGGAGAGGGCGACGAGCGTGTCCATATTGGCCGAGCGATGGGCCACCTGCTTCCAGGCTGACACATAGAATGAGCGACCGCAGTAGAGCATATTGGCCAAAGCCAACAACATGGCGATGACATTGGCCACGTCACGGTTGGCAATAGGAATCCAACGCATGGAGACCGACATCACGAGGATGGAGAACACCCACGACAGAATGGTCTTCAGCCGAAGGCTGCTGTACTCCTTGCGCTCTATCTCCTCCACCGATTGTCCGCTGTCTATCACGAGATCGTAGCCGATGTCGTTGATGGCCTTCTTCATGTTTTGCAGCGAGATGACCTGAGGGTCGAAGTCGACAAGCGCGCTTCGCCCAGGCAGACTCACCGAGGCACTGTTTACGCCCTGCAGCGAATTAAGTTTTTTCTCTACGTGGGCCGAGCATGAAGCGCACGCCATGCCCACGACTGGTATTGTTTGTTTCATTCTTGGTTTCTCCTAATCTATTAAAGTGAGGCTAAGAATAAATGAAGAGAGGGGACTATTATTTAGCCTCCTCTACAATCAGCTGGTAACCAGCATTCTCCACCTCTGCACGCATTTGCTCCAAAGAGGTTTTTGCTGGGTCGTAGTCTACAACAGCCTGAGCATCCTCAAGGCTCACACTGGCTTCGTTGACGCCAGCCAGAGCGTTCAATGCGTTCTCAACACGGGCCTTGCACTTTGCGCAACCCATTCCTTTTACTGGGATTATCTTTTTCATACTCTTGATTTTTTTTAAGTTCATGGCAAAGGTAATGTTTTTCCTCCGATTCTATGTTATAGAATTTCTGATGGAATTTATAAAATTCAGCCAGCAGTCGTGCTATAGACACAATCCCCAGAATTCGTTTGTGTTAGAAATTCGACCTCAAGACCGAGATATTTCTCTGTAGATTTCGAAGGAACTATCGTTGCCGACAATTGTCAGCAGATCTGCTCTCAGCTGTCAGCAGATCTGCTCTCAACTGTCAGCAGAACTGCCGACAGCTGTCAGCAATCATCAACAATTGGTATTCTAATGCTCAATAACGTTATCCAACGGTTTCCGCAGATTGGTATGCAGGCTTTTAAACTTGCTGGGCGTCATGCCCGTAACCATTTTAAACTGGCTCGACAGATAGGCAACGGATGAATAACCCATACGCAAGGCAATCTGGGAGAGCGACAACTCGTCGTAGGTGATGAGTTCCTTCACCTTCTCCACGCGTTGGGCGATATAGAAGCGTTCGATGGTCGCGCCCGTCACTTTCGAGTAGAGTTTGCTCAAGGCGCTATAACTGCTATGAAGCTGGTCGGAAAGATAATCGGAGAGATTCACCGTGTCCATTCCGCCGTCGCGCTGAACCAACTGGATGATGCAGTTTTTTATCTTTTCTATCATCTGTTCCTGCTTGTCCTCGAGCAGATCAAAACCTATCCCACGCAACTTCCCGCGCAAGTCATCACGCATATTGTCGCTGATATCTTCCTCCACAACGGCATGCCCCAACTCTACACTCACGGGATGCAGGCCATTGCGGCGCAACAGGTCGTCGACAGCCATCACACAACGGTTGCAGACCATATTCTTTATAAATAGCTCATGACTCATATCTCGTATATCCATTATTGTTTCTGAATGCAAAAATAATAAAGAATAATGAAAAAAAAGACCGCAAACGTGGGACTTTGCGATTTATTGTCTATATTTGTATTGAAATCAACAATATTAGAAATAATGGCAATATTAACAACTAAATTCATTGGCAACGGACGCACACACACCGTCTATAACGCCACTAGCAAAGAGATAACGACAGACGTAGACAAGAGCAACGGCGGACTGGGCGAGAATCCCAATCCCGTTTACCTGCTCTGCTCATCACTTGCAGCCTGCGCTCTCAGCGTAATGGGCATGGCCGCTAAGAAGATGGGTGTTGACGCCAGCGGATGCTGGGCCGAGGTGACCGACGTGGAAGAGGATACCAACACCTACGAGGTGACGCACATCGACATCACTTTCCACTTGAAGGCCGAATTCGAGCCCGCCCTGCGCAAGCGTTTGGAAGCTTTCTCCCACAAGGCTTGCTACGTGGGCAATACGCTCAAAGCTGAGAAGAACTTCACCTTTGTCTACGAATAGTTCCATCCGGCAGTGAGTCTGAAGCGAGGAGTTGGTTGAACGACGTGAAAATCTTCATCATCGAGAAATTTTCATCAGATAGAAAAATAACTCCTGAGCTACAAGACTTCCCAACAGAAGAAGGAGAGCGCTAACTTGCCCCCCGAAAGTGGGCGGTGAGCGCTCTTACTTCTATACTTCACTTTATATAAGATTCGAAAAACAGTTCAGAGAAAAATGGCTATAGGTAAATGGATTGGCGGATTCCTGGGCTTTGTCGGTGGTGGCGGTCCGTTGGGAGCCTTAGTAGGTTTCTGCTTCGGCGCCATCTTCGACAAGATGCTCGATGCCGTCAACACACCAGATTCTCAACCCAAGGAAAACGCTCACAGTGCTTTCGGTGAAAACGAGAGCTACGCCTTCACCCAACAGCGAAGACGCCAAGAGGAAGGAGACCGCAATTCTTTCTTCTTCTCCCTGCTTGTGCTCTCTTCTTACATCATTAATGCCGATGGCAAGGTGATGCATTCCGAAATGGAATACGTTCGAAACTTCCTGCGCAACAACTGGGGTGAAGCAGCCCGTCAGCAGGGCAACGACATCCTGATGAAGCTCTTTGCCAAACAGAAGGAGATCGGCTTCGCCTCCTATCATCAGACGATTGTTGAGGCTTGCGTGCAGATTCGGGCAAACATGGACTACGTGGCCCGCATGCAACTGCTGCGCTATCTCTTCGAAGTGGCTCTGGCCGACGGCGTCGTCACCCATCAGGAGAAGGAAGCCCTACGCGAGATAGCCCAACTGCTGGCCATCCGTGAGGCTGATGCAAACAACATCTTCGGCAGCAACAGCAGTAGCGCCAACGACTTGGACAAAGCTTATCAAACGCTGGGCATCAGTTCCGACGCCACCGACGACGAAGTTCGCCATGCCTACCGCCACATGGTGCTGCTCTATCATTCCGACCGGCTCTCAGAAGGAGCCAGCGATGAGAAGATCAAGGAAATCAACGCAGCTAAAGAACTCATCTATAAAGCGAGAAACATCAAATAACAGACATCTGTCCCCAACAGCAACCTACGAAGAATGGCCGGCTATCACGCGATAACCGGCCATTTTCTTTATTGCTGAACTTCAGCGTTCATTTCATATTGTGCGGTTTTACTATTTGCCGTCGATAAATCTCTTAGTAATATCGCCGTAGTAATCGATGCGTCTGTCGCGCAGGAAGGGCCACCACCGACGCACCTGCTCGCTGTGGTCGAGGTCAAGATTGACGATGATACTCTCCTCCTCATCACTGGACGCACGATAAAGCATATCGCTCTGCGGCCCACAGACGAAGCTCGATCCCCAGAAAACGATTCCGGGATGCTCCTCATTGGGCTTCTCACCCGGTCTCGTTGGCTCAAAGCCTACTCGGTTGACCGCAACAACAGGCAGCCCGTTGGCCACAGCATGTCCGCGCATCACCGTCGTCCAGGCCTCACGCTGCCGCTCCTGTTCCTCCTGGGTGTCGTGGGCATCGTAGCCGATTGCCGTGGGATAGATCAGAATCTCCGCACCCTGCAGAGCCATCAGCCGCGCTGCCTCTGGATACCACTGGTCCCAGCAGACCAGTACGCCCAAGCGTCCTATTGAAGTCTGTATGGGATGGAAACCGAGATCGCCGGGCGTGAAATAGAATTTCTCATAATATCCGGGGTCATCGGGAATGTGCATCTTGCGGTAGATGCCAGCAATGCTCCCGTCGGTATCGATCACCACGGCGGTGTTATGGTAGAGTCCGGCCGAGCGACGCTCAAAAAGCGACGTGACAATCACGACTCCCAGATTCTTGGCCAGCTCGCCATAAAGTCCTGTTGACGGACCGGGAATAGGTTCGGCAAGGTCGAAGAGGTTGACATTCTCTTCCTGACAAAAGTAGAGCGAATTGTGAAGTTCCTGCAAGACAATGAGTTGTGCGCCACGATGGGCGAGGTCGGTGATGCCTTCGGCCAGTCGCGTGATGTTGTCTTCCATCTTGGCCGTGTTGTGCTGCTGGAGAAAACCTATCTTTATTTCTTTCATAACTATTGTATTTTCAAGTGTATTCTGTTTGCTGTCGCCTCAGGCTTTCAACACGCCTTCGGGAAACTGCATCGTGAGACAATGGAGAGAGCCGTGCTGCCGGGTGACGACGGTGGCGTCGATGCCCACGATCTGCCTGTCGGGAAACGCCTTACCGATGGTATCCATGGCTTGCCGGTCAAGGTTGGGCTGCTGATAAGTGGGCACAATGACCGCTCCGTTGACGACGACAAAGTTGGCATAAGTGGCTGGCAAACGCTCACCGTCATAATAGATGGGGCGTGGCGTTGGAAGCGGCAACAGACGGTAGGGCTTCCCTTCGGCGGTCTGCAAGCCTTCGAGCTGCGACTCCAGCTTCTTGAAGTCATCATACATCTCATCCGTCTCGTCTTCTACGCGCATATATAATAAGGTATCGTTGGGCGCCACACGCACGATGGTATCGATATGTCCGTCGGTATCGTCGCCGACAACATGCCCATAGTCGAGCCACACCACACGGTTGGCATTTAGCGTGGTCTTGAGTTTGTTTTCTATCTGCTGTTGGGTCATGGGCTGGTTGCGGTGGTCGGCAAGCAGACAAGTCGATGTGGTGAAGATGGTTCCTCGACCGTCGCTCTCGATGCTTCCGCCCTCCAGCACGAAGTCATAGGAAACAAGGCGGCCGTTGAATACGCCTGCGTCGAAAAGGTGACGCGTAATGGCGTTGTCGGTTTTCCATTCAAACTTCTCGCCCCATCCATTGAACTTAAAGTCGCAGATGACATTGCCGTCACCGATGAGCGACAGCCCACCGTGGTCGCGTGCCCAAGTGTCGTGGGTGGGACAGGCGACGATTCTGACATTGGCCAATGCAGCGGGCGACAGTCCCTTTGAGAGTTGTGCCTCGGTCTCGTCGGGAACGGGCGTGGCGATAAGCAACGGCTCGCGCAGGGCTATGGCCTCGGCAAACTGAACGAAAGTGCGGGTTATCTCGTCAAGATAAGGTGCCCAGTCGGTTGCCGCATGGGGCCACGTGAGCTGCATTCCGCTCTGTGGATACCATTCGGCAGGCAAGAAGGCACCGGTGTGAAGCAATTCCATAATCGGTGTATAAATGAATATTGAAAACAATGCAATGCAAATATAATTAAAAATAATGAGCCAATCAATTTATTTTTGTATTTTTGCAGTATCTATCCCCAAATAACAAGAGCATTTGGGGTAACGAAACAGAAAAACGAAGATGCTGGAACTGAAAGATGTCATACTTCACTCACCTGCAGGCAATGCCCGGCGGGCGCTGTCGTTCCTGATTCGTCCTGGCGACATCTGTTGTGTCGGCGGTGAAACAGGCAGCGGCAAGACTACGCTCGTCAGGTCGGTAATGGGTTTCTGCCCTGTGGCTTCTGGCTACCTCAGCATCGACGGCGAACTGGTCGACTGGCTTTCTGCCCCAACCTTCAGACGGAAGATATTCTATATTCCGGCGGAAGTCTCGGCAGAGGATGGACGCCCGTCCCCATTCGACAACCTTACCGTGAGACAACTGATTGAGGCTCAACTGCAACTGGGCATCAACCGGACCCACATCGACAACGACCGTTTGAGCGAGGCCTGGCAGCTGTTGGGACTCGACGAGAACATTGGTGAGCGGATGTGCCGGGACTTGTCGGCCAGCGAGATGCGGCGAGCCCTACTCTCCATAGGCTCACAAATTCATCGCGACTTGGTTGTAGCCGATGAGCTTACAACGGATCTCACGATGGAAGAGGAACAAAGTACGTTCAAATTTGTCAGGGCCATGGCACAAAGCGGAAGCGCTGTCCTGCTGACCTGCCTGCCCGACGACTTGCTAGTAAAACAAGAAGAGAATGAACATTTCATTATTAGGAATCTTAGCGGGTTTGATACTGCTGGTGCTCCCAATAGCACTGATCGTCAAGCTCCGCATACCGATGATTGAGAAACTCCTCTCCGCCGTAGCCAAGATGGCGGTGGGACTGGGTGTGCTCGGTGCGGCACTCTACTGGGTGATGCAGGTGAACAATCTTGCCTTGTCGCTCGCCTGCGTAGTGTTGCTCATCGTCTTGGCTGCTGCCGAGGCTACCGTCAGCTCACGCCAACCGCGGGGGCGTGTGCTCATTCCGCTGTTGGCAGGCAGTGCCCTGTCGGTGGTGGTTTTCAGTTTGTGGTTTCTTTTCCTCGTATTGGGGCTTAAGAATCCCTTCCAACCACAGTGGCTCATTCCAATCAGCGGATTCATATCGGCAGCCATCGCCCTGACCAACGGCAAGGCTCTCTCCGCTTACTACGCCGGTCTGTATGCCCACCATCAACTCTACGACTACATGATAGGCAACGGTGCCACGCACAACGAAGCCACCTCCCATTTTCAGCGACGGGCCTTTGAGAGTGCGCTTGCTCCTCTGACGAGACGCATGGCCTTACTGCTGCTTCCGTTGGGATGCTCCGCGGCGTGGATATTGATTATGATGAACGTCAGTCCGGTGCAGGCTGTGCTGTTCGAGGCCCTGCTACTCATCACGATGATGGCTGCATCGGTATCTTCTCTTTTCATCGCCATCTGGCTGGGACGCCACTATTCGTTTGACAAATACGAGCAATTAAAGAAAAAACAATGAGACCTTATCTTTCCATCCTCTTGGCAGCCGCACTCTTGACCGGCTGCCGTCCACAAAAAGACAGTAAATTCCTTACCACCCTCCAGAAGGCTGAGAACAATGTTGAGAACGTTGCCAGCAAAGCCGACGATGCCAAGCATGCTGACTCGGAAGAATCCACAACAATCGAGGCTGGCAAAGGCTATGAATTGCCGGCCAATGTCGATGGGCAGATTCTTCTCAAGCGCATCGGTTATACCGTATCCTACAACATCCAAACCAAGGAGCCCAATTGGGTGGCATGGTATCTCTCGTCCGACAGAGTCAGCGGAGACGCCGACCGCAATGGCGTTGAATTTACAGAAGACGAGGAAGTGCCTGAGCCACGCGCTACAACATGGGATTACTATCGCTCCCACTTCGACCGCGGTCATCAGTGTCCGGCAGGCGACAACAAGTGGAATCAAGACGCAATGAACCAATCTTTTCTCTTGACCAACATTTGTCCGCAGAATCCCAAGCTCAACAAATACGAATGGAACCGCCTGGAATCGCAGTGCCGCGACTGGGCAAAGGAGTATGGCGGCGTATACATAGCCTGCGGACCAATCTATGCGCCGAACAGCAAGAAGACGATTGGCGAGCATAAGGTGAAAGTCCCCACTGCTTTCTTCAAAGTAGTTCTCTGCATGACGGGAACTCCCAAGGCTATCGGCTTCATCTATCAGAATACGGGCGACAAACAAGACTACAGACAGTGTGTGCGTACGGTTGACGAGATTGAACAGCTCACGGGATATGATTTCTTCAAAAGTCTGGACGACAAGGTGGAAAAGCGCGTCGAGGCAAACGCCAACATCGACGATTGGCCACAGGATAGGCTGGACAGCAGTCGATAATAACCATTTCCCTCAGTTCGCCTGATAACCGGCCGAAGGAACTTTGTCTGAAAATAGTTAAAACAAACTAAAATCAACGGCTTCCGTTGCACGATCGAATAATATTTGCTATCTTTGCAACAAATTTCATTATAGCGTGAGAATAAAAGAAGTGGTTAATGCCCTTGAACAATTCGCGCCTCTGTCCTTGCAAGCTGACTTTGATAATGCCGGCATGCAGATTGGATTAACAGATGCGGAAGTCTCAGGGGCTTTATTATGTCTTGACGTGACTGAGGCTATCGTCGATGAGGCCATCAGCAAGGGTTGCAATCTGATTATCTCCCATCATCCTCTCATCTTCCATAAATTGCGCAGAATCACGGGTGAAGACTACGTGCAGCGCACGGTGATGAAGGCTTTGAAAAACGACATCGCCATTCTCTCCATGCACACCAATATGGACAGCGTGCGCGGTGGCGTGAACTACAAGATGGCTGAGAAATTGGGGCTGAAGAACCTGCGTTTCTTTGGCAAGCAACAGCAAGTGAGCGTCAGCCAGTCTGAAGCCGAAGATCATGAGAAGCTCTGCCGAGAGCTGCAGCCACAGCAAACCGACGGCTATGCTTTCAAACAAAATGTCATCGAAGGCGCAGACGGCGTCATCGGTTCATTCGACGAAGCCTTAGCTGCTGACGACTTGGTATTGAAGCTGCGCAAGACGTTCGGTGTGGAATGTGTGATGTGCAATCAACTCCTGCGCCGCCCCATTCGCTCGGTGGCTTTATGCGGTGGAGCGGGCGACTTCCTGCTCGACGATGCCATCATTGAAGGAGCCGACGCCTTTATCACCGGCGAGATGCACTATCATCAATATTTCGGTCACGACCAGGAAATTCTGATTTGCGTCATCGGACATTACCAGAGCGAACAATACACATCGGAAATTTTCCGTGACATCTTGGCTCATCGCTGTCCTGAAGTGAAGACTTTCATCACTGAAATAAATACGAATCCAATCATATATCTTTGATTTATCGAATAATACTATAAAGAAATGGCAAAAAAAGATCCTACAGATTTGACTGTTGAAGAGAAGTTGAAGAATCTCTATCGCCTGCAGACCGTCCTCTCGAAGATCGACGAGGTGCGTGCCTACCGTGGTGAACTGCCTCTGGAAGTACAAGACTTGGAGGACGAGATTCAAGGTCTCAACACACGAGTGACTAAGCTCGAGAACGAGATTGAGGAATTTAACAACGCCATCGCACAGAAGAAGGGCGAGATCACCGACGCTCAGGCCAGCGTGGAGCGCTACAAGAAGCAGCTCGACGATGTAAAGAACAACCGTGAATACGATACGCTGACCAAGGAGATTGAATATCAGTCGCTCGAAATCGAACTGTGCGAGAAGAAGATCAAGGAAGCTCTTGCTAAAGTGGACAACGTCAAGAAGGAACTTGAAGAGACCCACACTTTGATTGAATCCCGCAAGAATGACCTGGAGCACAAGCGCAGCGAACTGGACAAGATCATGGAGGAGACGCGTTCCACTGAGGAGCAGCTTCGTGAGGAAGCAAAAGAACTTGAGACAAAGATCGAAAGCCGCCTGCTGCAATCGTTCAAGCGCATCCGTCAGAGCTCACGCAATGGACTTGGCATCGTGACCGTGGAGCGCGACGCCTGCGGTGGATGCTTCAACAAGATTCCGCCTCAGCGCCAGTTGGATATCAAGATGCACAAGAAGATCATCGTCTGCGAATATTGCGGGCGCATCCTCATCGATCCTGAGTTGGCTGGTATCAAGACCGTTCAACCCACAGAGGAGAAGAAGCGCAAGCGTGTCACACGCCGCAAGAAGAAGGAAGACACGACTGAAGTTCCTGAAGAATAAGATTTATTATTATAGCAGAAGGCTGGTTTCCGACTCGGTTCGAAAGCCAGCCTTTTTATTGCATAATGCGCAATGCATTATGCATAATTAGCTGTCACGGCGGTGGTAATCCATACTTCACTATAGCCAAAGGATTACAAGATTGAGCGTGCACGACCGGCCCGATACAGGAAATCTCACGGACCGCTGTATTTTGTGGGCGGAAATCTTCGTATTTATCGCTTTTTTATATTAATTTTGTCAGCAAAACTAAAACAATATGGGATTCTTTAAACAACTCTTCGGCGGCAATGCCCAAGATAATTCACAAGACAAACAGCAAAACAAAGACCGTGACTTCGATGTTTTGAAATACGACGGAGTGAAAGCCATGAACATGGGACAGGCCGATTATGCGGTAAAATGCTTCGATAAAGCTCTCGAATTTCACGAAGATTTGGAAATACACGACTATCTTTCACAGATATATATCCGCGCCGACCAGATGGACAAGGCGTTGGAACAATTGACCATGCTCCATGAAGCCCAGCCCGACAATATTCGCATCCTTCTACGTATGGCCAACATCTATTATATGATTGAAGACTACGACCACATGGCTGAGGTCAGTGAGAAAGCCAAGACGTTGGATGCCGAGAATGCGCAGGCCATTTACGAGTTGGCAAGAGCCATGCGCGGCAAGGGCGACATGATTCAGGCCGTAGCACAGATTTCACAATGCATCGCCCTCTGCAACAAGGCCGCTGAAGACCATGCCCAACTGCTGAAGGAAGCCATGCTGTTGCGCGGCACGCTGCTATTGAAGATGGGCGACCAGACTGGCGCCGAAGCCGATGCCAACTGGCTGAGCGAGAACGACAGTGAGTCGGAGGATGCAATGATGTTCATCGCCCGCGTGCAACAAGCCTTGGGCCACAACGATGAGGCTCTGAAGTGCTACGACAAGGTGATAAGCCTGAATCCTTTCAGTGTTGAGGCTTTCCGCGAGCGGGGCAACCTCAAACTCTCCATGGGCGACAAGCAAGGAGCCGAAGAGGACATGAAGAGTGTTCTCGAACTGGATCCCGAAGGCGCACAGGGAGTCAGCGGAAACTTCGAGGCCATTGGTCACGAGGACATTCAGCAACAAGTTGAACAAAGCTATAAGAACAATAATCCCTTCCTACAGTGACCAAGCCTGCGGCAAATGATCACCGAAGAAAGGAAAAAACGCTCTGCAAATAAGGAGAAAACCTTCTCCAAACATGGGAAAAATGAGGACGAAAGACGGTGAATTCAAACTCCATAGACAGCAGACTTCAAACTTCTGCACTTAGGGAATAATCGCCATCCAGCCCTAATCTTTGTTCTCAAATCGGCATAATTTATATAATTTTCTATTTTTCTTCGGCAAATATTTGTCAGTTTGAAAGAGAATTATTACATTTGCAAGCAGAAATTAAAAAATAAAGATATGAAGTATTACGCATCTTACTGGTTTTATTTTTACTTTGCAAGAAATTGTAGAGCGTGAAGTTGCGTATCTGATATTTGAATATTATTAGGAGTACACGAATATAACTACGACGGCCTCGCTCATTATAGAGCAGGGCCGTTTTTATTTGATGCTTATGAAGAAAGTTGCTATTCAGGGAATAAATGGTTCGTTCCACGACATTGCGGCCCACCAATACTTCGGCGAGGAGCCATTGCATGTGGTCTGCTGCAATACTTTCGAGAAAGTATTCGAGCAGATGAAGGCCGACCCCACAGTTGTTGGACTCGTAGCTATCGAGAACACCATCGCAGGATCATTGCTCCACAACTACGAGTTGCTGAGGGCCTCAGGCACAACGGTCGTCGGTGAACATAAATTGCACATCCAGCACTGCATCTGCTGTCTGCCCGACGATGACTGGTCGAATATCACCGAGGTCCACTCCCATCCCGTCGCTCTCATGCAATGTCGGGATTTTCTCACCAACCATCCAACGCTGAAGGCTGTAGAGTCGGACGACACTGCAGGAAGCGCAGCCTATATCGGCGAACACCAATGCCACGGTCAGGCTGCTATCTGCCATTCAGACGCCGCAAGGATGTACGGACTGAAGGTTTTGCAAGACCATATCGAGGACAACAAGCACAACTTCACCCGCTTTCTTGTTCTGTCAGACACCAGCCGCGCCGACTACCTGCGGCAACTTGATGAGGCCAACAAGGCAAGCATCGTCTTCAGTCTTCCCCACGAGGAAGGGTCTCTCTCCAAGGTACTCACCATCCTGAGTTTCTATGGCATCAATCTCACTAAGATACAATCGCTGCCCATCATCGGACACGAATGGGAATACCTCTTCTACGTTGACGTTACTTACAAGTCGGCAGGCCGATACCGGCAAGCCATCGACGCCATCACACCGCTCACCACAGCGCTGAAAATACTGGGAGAATACAAAGAATGCTAACTCTAAAAAACAGAAGATTATGATCGAACCTGCAAGAAGAATCAACGAGATACAAGAATATTACTTCAGCAGAAAACTGAAGGAAGTGGCCCGACTCAACGCAGAAGGACAGGACATCGTCAGCCTGGCCATCGGTTCTCCCGACATGCCGCCATCGCAGCAGACCATCGACAAACTCTGCGAGGTGGCCCAACGCCCAGACGCCCACGGCTATCAGCCCTCGGTTGGCATACCCGAGATTCGACAGGCAATGGCCGGATTCTATAAGAAGTGGTACGACGTAGACCTCGACTGGCAGAGCGAGATCCTACCGCTGATGGGATCAAAGGAGGGAATTCTCCACACTACTCTCGCCTTCTGCAACCCTGGCGACGAAGTGCTTATCCCCGATCCCGGCTATCCCACCTACACAGCGCTCAACAAGATTCTCGGCACTCGCATCGTCAACTATACCCTGCGCGAGGACAACGGATGGCAACCGGATTTTGATGCCCTGGAACAGATGGACTTGATGAGAGTGAAAGTAATGTGGACCAACTATCCCAACATGCCCACGGGAGGCGTCGCACGCAGGGAGACTTTCGAGCGTCTCGTGAGATTCGCCCAGGAACACAGCATTGTCGTCATCAACGACAATCCTTACTCCCTCATTCTCAACGACCACCCGCTCAGCCTGATGCAGGTGGACGGAGCCAAGGACTGCTGCGTAGAACTGAACTCCATGTCGAAGAGTTTCAACATGCCCGGTTGGCGAATGGCTATGGTAGTCAGCAATCCTACCTACATCTCCTGGATTCTGAAAATCAAGAGCAACGTCGACAACGGCTGTTTCCGCGGCATTCAGCTCGCCGCAGCCGAAGCTTTCAATACAAACACTCCGGAATGGCATCATGAGTTCAACGTTGAGGTCTATCGCCGCCGCCGCGTCATCGCCGAAGAGATTATGAAGTCGCTCAACTGCACCTTCGATCCTAACCAGACGGGCATGTTCCTCTGGGGCCGAATCCCCGACCGATATATCGACGTGGAGGAACTCACTGAGCGCCTGCTCCACGAAGCAAGAGTATTCATCACACCAGGCTTCATCTTCGGTCGCAACGGACGACGCTACATTCGCATCAGTCTCTGTGCAAAAGACGAGAAGATGAAGGAAGCCCTGAGAAGAATCAACGCAATGATGGCCAGCAATTAGGCGACCACGAGACATAGTACACAAAACAAGAAATAAAAAGACAAACAAATATGGACGACGTATTAGAACTTGAACCCCTGAATCTGCCGAGCGACAATGCCCGGCCTTTCGTCATTGCCGGCCCATGCAGTGCTGAGTCGGAAGAACAAGTGATGCAAACCGCATCGGAACTGGCTAGCAAAGGATGCCACATCTTCCGCGCAGGCGTGTGGAAGCCGCGCACAAAACCTGGAGGCTTCGAGGGCCACGGCGAGAGAGCACTCCCATGGATGCAGAAGGTAAAGGAGAAGACCCACATGCTCACAGCTTGCGAGGTGGCAACTCCGGAACATGTAGAGCTGGCCTTGAAATACGGCATCGACATCCTGTGGATCGGTGCCCGCACCACGGCCAACCCCTTTGCCATGCAAGACCTTGCCGACAGCCTCAAGGGCAGCGACGTTCCCGTACTGGTGAAGAATCCGGTCAACCCCGACATTGAACTATGGATTGGCGCCCTAGAGCGTCTCAACGGCGCAGGAGTGAAAAAGCTTGGTGCTATCCATCGCGGCTTCTCCAGCTATGAGAACAAAATCTATCGCAATCAGCCCCAATGGCAGATTCCCATGGAACTCCATCGCCGCATTCCCGGACTGCCCATGGTCTGCGACCCGAGTCACATCGGTGGACGCCGCGAACTCATCGCCCCGCTCTGTCAGCAAGCCATGGACCTGGGCTTCGATGGTCTTATCGTTGAGAGCCATTGCAATCCGGACAAGGCATGGACCGACGCCCGCCAACAGGTGACGCCCGATGTGCTCGACTACATTCTGAGCCTGCTCGTCATCCGTGATGTACACTCCACAACGGAGGGCATCAAGCAGTTGCGTCGCCACTTGGACGAGATTGACGACAAGGTGGTAGAGCTTCTGGCCCGTCGTATGAGCATCTGCCGCGAGATTGGACAATACAAAAAGGAACACAACATGACGGTGTTCCAGGCTGCGCGCTATCGCGAGATCCTTGAGAAATACGGAGTCAAAGGAGCCCTCTGCGGACTGGATCCTAAGTTCGTGGCCTCCATATTTGAGAGCATCCACCAGGAGAGTGTACGTCAACAGATTGAAATCGTCAACCATTAAAGACCAACCGTCAAGATTATGAGAATACTGATAATGGGAGCCGGCAAGATGGGTAGTTTCTTCACCGACGTGCTAAGCTTCGACCATGAGGTGGCTGTACTGGAAAGAGACCCCAAACGGCTGCGCTTCACCTACAACTGCCAGCGTTTCACCAAGCCTGAGGAGGCAAAAGACTTCCAGCCAGAGCTGCTCATCAATGCCGTGACGGTAAAATACACGATTCCGGCATTTAAGGAGATTCTCCCCTTCCTGCCCGACGACTGTATCCTCTCCGACATCAGTTCGGTGAAGACCGACCTGAAAGAATTCTATGAGTCCACGGGCCATCGCTACGTGTCGACGCATCCCATGTTTGGCCCAACGTTTGCCAACCTCAACGCCCTGAGCGAGGAGAACGCCATCATCATCAATGAGGGCGACTACATGGGGCGCATCTTCTTCAAGGACCTCTACCAGCGGCTGGGACTGCATATCTATGAATATTCGTTCGACGAGCACGACCGCACGGTGGCCTACTCGCTCAGCATTCCCTTCGTCTCCACTTTTGTCTTTGCGGCCGTGATGAAGCATCAGGACGCGCCGGGAACCACCTTCAAGCGCCACATGAAGATTGCCAAAGGCGTATTGAGTGAGGACGACTATCTGCTTCAGGAAATACTCTTCAACCCCTACACCCACGACCAAGTGGCGCAGATAAGGACAGAGCTGAAGGATCTGCTCGACATCATCGACCACAAGGATGCCGACCGCATGAAGGCGTATCTTACACGAATAAGAAAAAACGTAAATGATTAGCCTGTTATTGGCTTCGCTCCTCACACTGATGGAATTCAACGTGGAGAACCTTTTCGACTGTCAGCACGACTCGCTGAAGAACGACACGGAATTCCTTCCCGACGGCAGCTACCACTGGACGCGCACACGTTACTGGAACAAGCTGCAGAAAATCGGGAAGGAAATCCTTGCCGCTGCCGAATGGGAGAACGATGGCAACGGAGAGGACTATCTCCTGCCCGACCTCGTGGCCCTGTGCGAGGTGGAAAACGACACCTGCCTGCGCGACCTGACACGCCGGTCGCTGTTGCGCAATGCAGGCTACGAATACGTGATGACCTCTTCGCCCGATTTACGTGGCATTGACGTAGCCCTACTCTACTCGCCGCTCAGTTTCAGGCTCTACAACAATATCTCCTTCCGTATAAAGCCGTTGGAAGGCATGAAGCCTACCCGCGACATTCTCTACGCTGGTGGCATACTGCCAAGCGGCGACACGCTGCACGTCTATGTCGTTCATGCTCCCAGCCGGTCGGGAGGCGAGAAGGCAACGCGACCACACCGCATGCACGTGGCCAGACAACTCTGCGAGGCCATAGACTCGTTGAGAGCTTTATCGCCCGAAGCCTCAATCCTCGTTGCCGGAGACTTCAACGACTACAGCAGCAATGCGTCAATCAAATACCTGATCGCTCACGGTCTTACAGAAGTCTCGGCAAAAGCTATTGGACGCAATGGGGCAAAAGGCACCTACTGTTATCGAGGCCAATGGGACAGTCTCGACCACATTTTCGCAGCCGGACCCATACTCAGCGAATTCAGTCAGAGCTATATCTTCGATGCGCCCTGGCTATTGGAAAGAGACGAAAAATATAATGGAGTGAAGCCCCACCGCAACTATATCGGCCCTTCTTACAAGAACGGATATAGCGACCACTTGCCACTTATCGCAAGTTTCAAAATAGAGGAATAAGAATCGTCCTGGCACGGAGACTCTCACCTGCTCTCTTCTTCCATCTCTTCGTCTAGGCGGTCGCGCCACAAATACTTACGCGTCTCATGAACAATCATGCCGCTGAGGAAGATCAAGGAGAGCAAGTTGGGTATTGCCATCAGGGCGTTCATACAGTCGGCAATGTTCCATACCACTTGAAGATTGGCTATGCTGCCCACAAACACGGCCGCGATATACAACCATCTGTAGACATGCATCCAGCGCTCACCTTTCAGATATTCCATAGCGCGCTCGCCATAATAACTCCAGCCAAGAATGGTGCTGAAGGCAAAAGTGAGCAGACCGAAACTCAACAGCGGTGCCCCGACGTATGGAATCTTTGTGAAGGCAGCCTTCGTGAGAGCCGCGCCATCAGAATAGCTGATGTCGGGATAGGCAATGACGCTGCTCACGATGACCAGTCCGGTCAATGCGCAGATAATCACCGTATCCCAAAACGTACCCGTCGATGACACCAAAGCCTGACGTACAGGATTGCGGGTTTGGGCAGCAGCGGCTACGATAGGTGCAGAGCCCAGTCCAGACTCGTTGGAGAACAGACCGCGCGCGATGCCGTAGCGGGCGGCGAGCATCACGGTGCTCCCCGCAAAACCGCCACCAGCGGCTTGGGCGGTAAAGGCCGATGAAACAATAACTTTTATGGCTGGCCATACGTAATGACTATTGATGATGAGAATATAGATGCAACCCAAAACATAGAACAAGGCCATGAAAGGAACAAGCATACCGCAAACCTTGGCAATGCTTTTCACGCCGCCCAGAATAACAGCTGCAGTGAGAGCGCAAATCACGACGCCCGTTATATAGGGCGAGATGCCGTAGGTCTCTCCGGCTATGGAGGCAATGGCATTGGCCTGCACGGTGTTGCCGATGCCAAATGCGGCTATGGCGGTGAAAGCGGCAAACAATACAGCCATCGTCTTCCATCCCAGTCCGCGCTCAAGCGCATACATTGGTCCGCCGAGCATACGGCCTTCAGGAGTCTTCACGCGATATTTGATGGCCAGCAAACCTTCAGCGTATTTCGTAGCAATGCCGAAGACGCCCGTGAGCCAGCACCACAGCACAGCGCCTGGACCACCCAAAGCAACGGCTGTAGCCACACCAATGATGTTGCCCGTACCAATTGTGGCGGCAAGAGCAGTGGCCAAGGCGCCAAACTGCGAGACATCCCCCGACGCGTTCTTGTCTTTCTTCACGGAGAGCTTGATTGCTGTGAAGATTTTCCGCTGGGGAAACTTCAAGCGAATCGTTAGAAATATGTGGGTTCCCAACAGTAGAATGATCATGGGCCATCCCCAAAGAAATCCGCTTATCGCAGAGAAAACTGCATTTATTTCGTCCATCATGTCGTGTTAATGTTTTGTCCGTTGGAATTCCTCTATCCTGAATATTGCCAAATTTGACGTGCAAAAAGGAAAAGCCAAACTTATTTGACTACAAAAGTACAAAATAATTATCATATTGCAATCTATTAACCAATAAAAAGCAATTATTGACAACAACTTTCTTTTTTTGCATTACATCCCAAAACGTTATCACCTAAAAAGAAAGAGGTTCCCCTGACAGATTCCATATAACATCTATGAAAACTTTTATTGATGCCGAATTCGCTTTTTTTGGTCCACCGAATATCTCCTACTGGGCTAAGGATTATGTCTTCGCGGTAAGCTGGGTACCATCCGGCGTAAGTTGGAATTGTCGGTGATAACTCGAAGCGTTAGCAATCGACTCCGAACAATCTCAGACCGCAAGATCCACTCAGTGAACACTGCGAGTAGATAGTTGCTGACAGCTGTCAGCAGTTCTGCTCTCAGCTGTCAGCAGTTCTGCTCTCAGCTGTCAGCACGCGCGGAACACTATAAAAAAAGGCACGCCAAATCAATGGTGTGCCTTTTTTCATTTTATATTTAGCAGAAGGATTATTGCTTCTCGATAATCTTCATGCCCTCGTCTACAGCCTGCATATTGAGCGGGATGAGATTGTGGTGGCGTTCAGGCAGACTCTTGAAGAGTGCCTTGTTCAGACCATCGGTACTCACTACGGGGCAAACCTTCAGCAGACCACCCAGAACAATCATATTGAAGACCTTGGAGTTTTTCATCTCTGCAGCCTTATCCATAGCGTTGATGCGATAGACCGTGATGTCCTTGCGCGTGGGAGGATTGATGATGCCATAGCCATCATAGATGAGAATGCCTCCGGGTTTCACCTTCGGTTCGAACTTGTCGAGTGAGGGTTGGTTCAACACGATGGCCACATCATACTTGCTCAAGATAGGAGAAGAGATGCGATCGTCGCTCACGATAACCGTAACGTTGGCCGTTCCGCCACGCTGCTCCGGACCATAAGCGGGCATCCATGTGACCTCCTTATTTTCCATCAGGCCGGAATAGGCAAGAATCTTACCCATAGAGAGGACTCCCTGTCCGCCGAAACCTGAAATGATGATTTCCTTTTTCATTTGTTTTTCGTTTTTTAGGGTAAAACATTGCTTAAAGGCCTGTTGTGTCCTTCAAGTCGCCTTTGATATATTCCTTGAACATGTGCTCCTTCATCCACTCGCTGGCTTTCACAGGAGAGAGCTTCCAACCACTGTTGCAGGTGGAGACAATCTCTACCAAGCTTGAGCCTTTGCCCTGCATGCTGGCCTCGAAGGCCTTGCGGATGGCAGCCTTGGCCTTACGGATGCTCGGCACCGACTCCACGCTCTGACGTGTCACGAAGCAGGTTCCCTTGAGATGGGAAGCAAGTTCGGTGATGTTCAGGTTCCAGCCGTGAATCTTCGGATCGCGACCGTAGGGGCAAGTTGCTGTCTTCTGGCCAATAAGGGTCGTAGGAGCCATCTGGCCACCCGTCATACCATAGATGGCATTGTTGATGAAGATGATGGCAATGTTCTCGCCACGGTTGAGCGCATGTATGGTTTCAGCCGTACCGATGCAGGCCAAGTCGCCGTCGCCCTGATAGGTAAACACCAGGCGGTCGGGCCAGCAACGCTTGATACCCGTAGCCACGGCAGGTGCACGACCGTGAGCGGCCTCTTGCCAGTCGATGTCGAGGTAGCGGTAGGCGAAGACAGCGCAGCCAACGGGGCAAACGCCAACGGTCTTCTCTGTCATGCCCATCTCTTCAATCACCTCAGCCACCAGTTTGTGAACTACTCCGTGAGAACATCCCGGGCAGTAATGCATCGGGGTGTCGTTCATCAAGTCCGGTTTCTTATAGACCAGATTCTCAGGTGCAATGATATCGTTTGTC
>ONYS01000060.1 GCA_900322095.1 uncultured Prevotella sp. | reverse complement strand
TCCTGGATGTCGAAGTCGTAGCTGTCGTTGAACGTGTAGGGCACCTCGGTGAGGTTCTCGGTGAGGTTCTTATACATCGACTTCTTAAACTCATACACCTCGCCGTCGACATAGAGACTGTAGAAGAGTTTGTCGGGATCCATATAGTCGCCGTCCTCGGTGGTGAGGTTGAAGGCAAACTGCACGTAGCCGTTGCCATAGCGCTCCTGGTAGGGATCGTATTTGGTGAAGAAAGGCGGATTGGGCTTGCCCGCCTTGTCGGCAAAGGGACGGATGATGGGCTTGTTGAGCAGCGAGAGATAGAACACCTGCTGCTTGCCCATGTTGAGGATGAGCAGACTGTCGGAAGCCATCTGTCCCGTAGCATCGTCGACAGAGAGCACAAAGGGACTCGTCGAGAGCTTCGGCGTGGGCACCCACATATCAAAGAGGTTGAAATATTCCATCGCCATGGTACCGGGGAAGGCATAGAAGTGATAGTTGTAGAGTGTGTCGGGGCCGAGATACTGTGGCAGATCGAGCGTTACGGCATCGCCCTTTCGGGTTCCCCTGATCCAGTTGTCACCCATGTCGGGCACAATGTGGCCGAAGTAGTAGGTGTCGCCCTGCCGGGCCACGTCCATCATCATCACCTCGTCCGTGGAGTCGGTGAGGCTGTAGTAGAGAGTGTAGCGTTGCGGCGTGAGGCCGTCGGGGAGCGTAAGGGTCTCGTCGGTGAGGAGAGAGTACTCCACATTGGTGTCGCCGAATCCCGTCCACTGCTTCTTGTCGTCGACCATGGCCATGACGCCGTCGGTGACCATGCGCAGTGAGCCGTCGCGGTAGAGGAATTTCACGTCGGCCGAATCGTCGGGTGCCGTATAGCTCGAGCCGCCCTCGGTGTAGCTGATGCGGCGCATGTAGTAGGTGGTGTTCACGCCCTGGCTGGAAGTGTGGTTGAACACGGGCTGCGGTTTGAACGTCACCGTGTCGCCCACGATGGTGCCCTCGATCCAGGACGCGCTGGGGAAGAGACTGAAGGGCTGGTAGAGGTAGAGCTTGTCGCCGTTGACCACCGTGCGCCCGATGAAGCCATCAGACTTGTCGCTGATGATGTAGCCATACTGCAAATAGTAGGCCGTTGACGAACCGTAGAGCCGCGTGGAACTCTCGCCCTGAGGCTGCGTGGTGATGATTCCGTCGGCGGTGGACTGTTTCACGGCAGGGGCAGAAGGTGTCAGCAGCTCCTGCATGGCGGCCGGGACAGGCAGGGGCATCCGTTGGGCTGTGGCACTGTGGCGGTTGTCTACTACCGGAAGCTGAGCAAGGCCAGCCACGGAGAAGAACAGCGATGCTGTCAGAAGTTGAAATCTACGCATAGGCTGAATGGAGTGAGTAGAAGTTGTTTAGTTGATGAGTTGGTGAGTTATTGAGTTGATCAGTTATTGAGTTGATCAGTTGTTTAGTAAAGTTATAGGGAAGTGTCAGTTCCCTTTCCTTTCGGTGGCCAAAGATAGTAAATAATTCGCACAATGCAAACTTTTCTTATAGAAACTTCTCATTGCGGACGGTAGTTTTCAGAAAAGTGAGTCAAAAGGAAAGAATTATCAGTTAGGAGGATACTAAGTTAGAGAATAGGAGACTATTGAGTTAGGAATTAGGAAATAGGAGTTACATAGTTCATTTTACAAGCCCTTGCGAGAGAAATCTCAAAATTGTGAATTATGAATTATGAATTGTGAATTATGAATTGTACCCTGCCGCGACAGCCAAAATTATGAATTATGAATTGTGAATTATGAATTGAACGACAGCCGCGCCAGCCAAAATTATGCATTATGCATTATGCATTATGCATTATAAAAATTGGTTGGCCCACAAATTATTTGTACCTTTGCATCCGAATATTCAGTAACAAATAATTTAGCAATTTTATGGATTGGTTACAAGGCCTCTTCACCATCCACTCGTCGGTACAGACCGTGGTGGTGGTTGCGCTGATTATCGCAACGGGTCTTGCCTTAGGGAAGTTCAAAGTCGGTGGTATCTCCTTGGGAGTCGCCTTCGTATTCTTCATCGGCATTCTGGCAGGACATCTGCACCTGAGTGTCGACAATACGGTGCTTGACTTCATCGAGACGTTCGGACTTGCCATGTTCGTCTATTGTCTTGGACTGCACGTGGGTCCCAACTTCTTCGGATCGCTCCGCGAGGAGGGCGTGGCGCTCAACCTTTGGAGCCTCGCCATCATCGTTGTGGGCACGGTTTTCTCGGTGTGTCTCATTCCCCTGACGCATATATCATTGCCCAACATGGTAGGTATTCTCTGCGGTGCTACCACCAATACCCCCGCCCTCGGTGCCGCCACCCAAGCTCTGGCCCATCACGGACTGCCCACAGGCTCTGTAGCCCTGGCCACCGCCGTCACTTATCCCCTCGGTGTAGTGGGCGTCATCGTGGCCATGGTGATTATCCGTAAGCTCTTTGTGAAGCCCACCGACCTCAAGCCCCGCACAACCAATGATGACCATACTTATATAGCAGAGTTCACCGTGGTCAACCCCGCCGTCAACGGTAAGACCATCATGCAGGTGGCGCAGATGACCCATTTGCACTTCGTCATCTCGCGTATCTGGCGCAACAACCAGGTGATCGTGCCCATGGCCACCACCGAACTGCACAAAAACGACAGTCTGCTCGTCATCACCACCCCCGACGACGAGCTCACGCTGGAGATGCTCTTCGGCAAGCGCGAGACGCGCAACTGGAACCGCGAGAGCATCGACTGGAACGCCATCGACAGCACTGTGGAGAGCCGCGTCATCGTGATGACCAACACCCATCTCAACGGCAAGCGACTGGGCCACATCAACCTGCGCAAGGCCTACGGCGTCAACGTGAGCCGAGTGATCCGCGGCGACGTGAAGCTGCTGGCCGAAGACAGTCTGCGACTGCAATACGGCGACCGCGTCACTGTGGTGGGCAAGCACGAGAACCTCGACGAGGTGGAGGCCTTCCTCGGCAATGCCGTGAAGACCCTCGAGGAGCCCAACCTGGGCAACATCTTCTTCGGTATCGTTCTCGGTATGGCCGTGGGCACCATCCCCATCAGTCTGCCCGGTATGGAACAGCCTATCCGGCTCGGCATCGCAGGCGGTCCCATCCTCATGGGTATATTGGTGGGTGCCATCGGACCACGGCTGCGGCTTGTCACCTACACCACGCGCAGTGCATCGCTCATGCTCCGCAAACTGGGCCTCAGCCTCTATCTGGCCTGCCTCGGACTCGACGCCGGCAAGGACTTCTTTTCCACCGTCGTGCGCCCCGAAGGACTGCTTTGGGTGGGCATCGGCTTCCTCATCACGGTTATTCCCGTACTCATCATGGGCATCATTGCTCTGAAGACCCACAAATATGACTTCGGCACCATCTGCGGCATTCTCTGCGGCTCGATGGCCAACCCCATGGCCCTGGGCTACGCCAACGACACCCTGCGTGGCGACTCGGCCAACATCAGCTATACCACGGTCTACCCCATAGGCATGTTTGCCCGAGTCATCATAGCCCAACTGCTCATCATGTTTGCCCTATAGCGACACGACAGCAACAAACTTAAACAAGCATTATGAAAGATATCTGCTGCATCGGCCACATCACCCACGACCGCATTATCACCCCACAGAAGACCGTCGACCTCGCCGGAGGCACATCGTTCTATTTCGCCCGTGGCTTGAGCTGCCTGCCACCGCGGGTGAGTTTCCAACTCGTCACCAAAGGCGGAACGTATATCAACGATGAGGTGGAGCGTATGCGCTCGCTGGGCATCGACGTGACGGCCTACAGCTGTCAGCACACCGTATTCTTCGAGAACAAATACGGCGAGAACTCCGACAACCGCCAGCAACGCGTGCTGGCCACGGCCGAGCCTTTCACGCTCGATGAGGTGCGTCCGCTTGAGGCCAAGGTGTTTCACCTGGGCTCGCTGATGGCCGACGACTTCCCCCTGGAGGTCGTGCGCTATCTCTCCACCAAGGGACAGGTGTCTATCGACGTGCAGGGCTATCTGCGCCGGGTGAGCAACCAGCAGGTGTTTCCCGTGGGCTGGAAAGACAAGGAGAAAGTGCTGGAATGCACCGACTACTTGAAGCTCAACGAGCACGAGATGGAAGTGATAGCGTCGTCGACGAATCCGCGGTCGGTGGCGCTCGAACTGGCCTCGTACGGCGTGGGCGAAGTAATCATCACGCTGGGCAGCTACGGCTCGCTCATCTATGCCGGCGGCCGCTTCTATGAGGTGCCGGCCTACAAGCCCCGCGAGGTGGTGGATGCCACAGGCTGCGGCGACACCTACTCCACCGGCTATCTCTACATGCGCCTGCAGGGCGCCGCTCCCGACGAGGCCGGACGCTTCGCCGCCGCCATGTGCACCCTCAAGCTGGAGCACACCGGTCCCTTCGACGGCACGATGGCCGATATCCGCAGAGTGATGAGAAGACAGTAAGCTGTCTCCCCTCCCCCACTCTCCCCATCCACCCCATTACCCCCCATTCACCCCATAACTCATAGATTATAATGGACAAGAAACAAATACTTCTCATCAACGACATGGCTGGCTACGGTAAGGTGGCCACGGCAGCCATGCTCCCCATCCTCTCCTACTTTGGGCTCCCCACCTACAACCTGCCTACGGCACTCGTGAGCAATACGCTCGACTATGGAAAATTCAACATCCTCGACACGACGGAATATATCAAGGGTGTATTCCCCGTGTGGAAACAGTTGGGATTCCGTTTCGACGCCATCGCCACAGGCTTCATCGTCTCGGAGCAGCAGGCCGACATCGTGGCCAACTACTGCAAGGAGCAGCACAAGGGCGGAACTACCATCTTCGTCGACCCCATCATGGGCGATGAGGGCAAGCTCTACAACGGCGTCACGCCCAACACCATCAACAGCATGAAGGAGATGCTCACTGTGGCCGACCTGTGCTATCCCAACTTCACGGAGGCCTGCTATCTCACCGACACAGGCTATCATGCCGGCGGAGTGGACAAGGCCGAGGCCCGCAGACTCATCGACGGCCTACGGAAGATTGGTTCGAAGAGCGTACTCATTACGAGCATTCCCGTCGACGGTCAGCCATCCGTGGTGGGATATAATGCCCTCGATGACAAGTATTTCCGTCTCTGCTACAACGAGATTCCCGTACATTTCCCCGGCACGGGCGACATCTTCTCGGCCATCCTCATCGGCCATCTGCTCAACGGCGAGAAGCTCCGCGAGGCCACCCGCAAGGCCATGGACGGCGTGTATACGCTCATCGACCTCAACAAGGACAATGAGGACAAGAACCGCGGAATACCTCTGGAGCAGTATCTCTACGTGCTGCGGCCTTAATGGCTGCACACAGCATAATCTTTCATCCCCACAACAAAGCAATATGTCCAGATCGACGAAAATATTCCTGGTAGTCATCTGTCTGATTACCTTCTTTGCCAACATTGGCGCTCTGCCCACCGACATCATGGAGTCGCGCAACATCATCACCGCCCGCGAGATGGTGAGCGACGGCTGCTGGCTCGTTCCCACAATGAACGGCGAGTTGCGTCTGGCCAAGCCGCCATTGCCCACGTGGATTGGCGGAGGCGTGGAGCTGCTCTGTCCCGGCAGTCTGGCCGCACAGCGCGTTCCAGCTGCCATCGTGGCCACGCTGTGGGTGCTGTTCACGATGCTCATCGCCCGCAGGCTGACGCGCCGCAACGACTTTGCCGTGATTACCGTCGTCGTCATGCTGACGCTCTATAATATGGTGCTGATGGGCCGTTCGGCCACATGGGATATCTACTGCCACTCGCTGATGATGGGTGCCATCTACTTCCTCATCAAGGGACTGCACGACGCCAGTGGTGCCAAGGTCTGGGCGTGGCTGGTCGGCGCCGGTGTGATGATGGGACTGTCGTTCCTAAGCAAGGGTCCGGTGTCGTTCTACGCGCTGCTGCTGCCCTTCGTGATAGCGATGTGCCTTTGGTGGCGACCCGAGTCGATGAAGGGCAAGTGGCTTCCACTCGTGGCCTGCATCGTCACGACGGTGGTTGTGGGCGGCGCCTACTATGCATGGCTCGTGGGTTACCACATGCCTGAGCTGCAGCAGGTGGCCCATCAGGAGTCGGGCGCATGGGTGAACCACAACGTGCGTCCGTGGTACTACTATTGGCGGTTCTTCCTCGAAGGCGGCGCGTGGGCTCCGTTCATCCTTGCTGCGCTGGCCATTCCCTACTGGAAGAAGCGTCTCCCCCACCCCAACGCCTATCTTTTCGCCACGGGCTGGATGCTGATGCAGCTCGTGCTGCTCTCGCTCATGCCCGAGAAGAAGATGCGCTATCTGCTGCCCATGTCGCCGACGGTGGCCGTGAGCGTGGCGTTCGTGCTGCTCTGGCTCATCGACAAGACGCGCTACGGCAAGGCCACACGCATCTACGTATGGGCCATCCTGGGTATCTTCCTGGTGGCTGAGCTTTTCCTGCTGAAGTCCATTGGCGGTCTTTTCGGCAATCCCGACGCCCACAGCATAGCGCTCGTCAAGAACGACAAGCGGCTTGAGGGAATCCCCTTCTATCACAACAGCAGCGAGGACCTGCGCATAGAGCTCGTCTATGAGTCGGGCCGCAAGATACTGCCGCTCAACCTCAGCGACTCAGCTCTGGTGGCCGCAAAGCTGCCCTGTGCCATCGTATCGCGTGAGCCCATCGAGAAGGAACTGCCCGCCAATGTGCTCAAGAGCGTGAAGGCAACGCCCATCGGTACATTCGACGACAACAAGCACCCCAAGAGCAACCGCCACTACACGAAGGCTTTCATCAACCACGTGACGCTGCTGCAAAGCAAACAGTAATCTATAAAGCTGGCTCTAAGTCTTGCAGAATCCGCTTCGGTATGACTTACAGAACCAGCCACAAAATTTCTACAGAATTGCGGGTTATCTTTGTCCGCGACAACATCGAACAAAAACGATTATGAACAATACAAGAAATTACGACCTCACCATCATCGTCCCCGTCTACAACGAGGAGGACAACATGAAGCGCGTAGAGGAGAAACTGGCAGCCTTCGTCGGTCATGCACCCGTGAATAGCTGTGTGCTGCTGGTCAACGACGGTTCTAAGGACAGTAGTCTGCAAGCCATTCGCGACATCTGCAAGCGTCAGCCCAACTTCTACTATATCTCATCGACGCAGAATCACGGTCTGAGCACGGCCATGAAAGCCGGCATCGACGCCGCAGAGAGCCACTACGTGGGATATATCGACGCCGACCTGCAGACCGACCCGGAGGATTTCGCCGAACTCTTGAAGTTTGCTCCCGACTACCAGCTCGTTTCGGGCATCCGCGCCAACCGTAAGGATTCGGCCTTCAAGCGTCTGCAATCGAAGATTGCCAATGGGTTCCGTCGCAAGATGACGGGCGACACAGCCACCGACACGGGCTGTCCGCTCAAGGTGATGTGGACAGACTACGCCAAGCGACTGCCGTTTTTCGACGGTATGCACCGCTTCCTGCCAGCGCTGATGATGCTCGAGCAGGGCAAGTTCAAGGAGGTGCCCGTACACCACTATCCCCGCATCGCAGGTGTGTCGAAATATCACTTGTGGAACCGGCTCAAGGGACCGTTTCTCGACTGCTTCGCCTATCGCTGGATGAAGAAGCGCTACATCAAATATCAGATTGACGAGGAGAAAATGTAGAGCCATCCATGCAGACGTCATCAATATTCGTTTACGCCATCGGCTTTATCGCGCAGGGATTCTTCTCGGCGCGCATGCTCATCCAGTGGATACTCTCCGAGAGAGCCCACAAGGTGGTGTCGCCCAATCTCTACTGGATTTGTTCGCTGGCAGGCAGCATTCTGCTGTTCATCTACGGTTGGCTGCGCAGCGACTTCGCCATCATCCTGGGGCAGCTCATCTCCTATTACATCTATATATGGAACCTCGACATCAAGGGCGTATGGCATAAGCTAAGTCTGGCTCTGCGCGTGCCCATCTCTGCCTTACCCCTCGTGGCCATTGCGCTGATGCTGTCGGATGCGTCTGCGTTCTTTGCCTCGTTCTTCCACAACAGCCATGTGCCACTGTGGCTTCTCATCTGGGGCTCAGCCGGACAAATCATCTTCACGCTGCGCTTCATCTATCAGTGGGAATACAGCTACCGCCGGCAGGAGTCGATACTGCCCGTGGGATTCTGGATTATCAGTCTGGTGGGTTGCGCCATCATCGTGAGCTATGGCGCCTTCCGCCTCGACCCCGTGCTGATATTGGGGCAGTCGGTGGGCTTCTTCACCTATTCGAGGAATATCGTGCTCTATAAGAAGCAAAAGAAGGATTAAAGGGCTTCTAGAGAGGCTAGATTTTTCTAGAATTTCTAGAGATTCTAGGTTTTCTAGAGGCTCTAGAATATCTAGATTTTTTAGAAGCCTTGGCACGCAATTTGCAAGCCAAGGAGTAGAAAGGATAACGACAATGAGGAGAATAAAGAAGGCTCCCGTCATTGTTATGAATTTCTCGGGAGCCTACAAGATGGAGCAGTTTGCTGGCAATCCTGATTTTATCCACATCGACTGCTCCGACATTCAAGGCACAGACTGCATTCTCAGCAAGGATGCCTATAAGCAAATCAAAGCTCGAATCAGCAATTATGACGCCCGAGGCATCCACTTTATCGATTCGGGCAACTACCACTACATGACGCGGCTGTGGACGGACAAGATTACCCTACCCTTCTCTCTCCTACTCGTTGACCACCACACCGACATGCAACCCTCGCTGATGCCGGGCGTGCTGACCTGCGGCGACTGGGTGAACGGTGTGGTAAAGGAAAACAAAAACCTAAAGGAGGTGCTCGTCATCGGCACTCCTCGTGAGGCGCTGAAGGAGATTCCGGAGGATGTCAAGCCTAAGATACGCTATGTAGACCATGAAGAGTTTGACCGCATTGTGGCGGGCAAACATGAACTATCCCAAGGACAAAACGTTTATCTCTCTATCGATAAGGATGCCCTCAACCATGAGAGCGCCATTACCAACTGGGACCAGGGAGATATACGGTTGAGCGAACTGCACGACTTGGTGAGCCAGCTCTTGAATCAGGAGAATGTCATCGGCATTGATGTGTGCGGCGAATTCCCCACCATGAAGAGTCTCTTCGATGAGGAGAAAGCGGCGTCAATCGACAATCAAGCCAATGAGGCTATTCTGGAAGCTGTTGTCGAGTCGCAGGAAAGAAGATGATTTCGGACTGGTCGGACTTTTCTGACCGGTCGGATTAGTCGGAATAGTCTGACCGGTCGGATTAGTCAGAATAGTCAGACCAGTCAGATTAGTCAGAAAAGCCAAGAAAGCTATTTTTCTCTTTCAAACACCATGTCTACATGATCAGCCACGACAGAGGGCTTGATGCGGTAGAGGCAGGCGTAGTCGCCACGATGACAGGCCTTCTCGCCAAAGACGCAGCACGGGCGGCAAGGGAGCGTCATCTGCACGGTGTCCTCCATCCGCTGCTTCCAACCCAGGAAACCGGCGTAGGGATGCGTGGCGCCCCAGATGCTGACAACCGGCGTGCCCGTGAGCGAGGCCAAATGCATATTGGCCGAATCCATGCTCACCATCACGTCGAGATTGCTCATCAGAATGAGCTCATTGGACAAGCCACCGAGGATAGCCGAAGCGTTTATGCAGTGCTTGTGCTGGCTGGCAATCTCGTCGAGAATCCTCAGTTCTCTCTCCTTTCCGCCAAAGAGGAAGATACGGCAACTGGGATGGCGCTTGATGATGATGCCCATAGCCTCGTTCAGCAGGTCGAGGGGATACATCTTCCCCGCATGCGAGGCAAAGGGCGCAATGCCTATCCACTGCTGGAAAGGCTTCTTCTCCCCTATCTCAGCCGGCAGCTGGCGCAGGTTGCCGTGGCCCTCGCCGAAGATGGAACGGAAACGTCCCAACTCAATGGGATAACCCAGGCGCGAGAGCACGTCGGCATAGTTGTCGAACGACGTCGGCAACTGCATGAACACCTTGTGCTTCTGGGCCGTGAGACGCCGCTTCTGCATGCGGTGCTTGTGGATGTGTTCCACGCGGTACTGGTCGATATTAAACCGCGTGCGAAGCCATTTCGTGCGCAGCACGTCGTGGAAATCGGCGATGGCCGTGAAATTCTTTGCCGTGAGCCTGCGGTAGAGCGTATTGAGTCCCACTACCCCTTGGTATTCATTCTTCACGTCTGCGTCCATGAATCCTACACGTGGTGCCATGAACTCAAAAAACGGACGGGCGAAAGGCTGGCTGAGGACGGTGATCCGCAGGTCGGGATACTGCGTGGCGAGCTCGTAGACTACGGGCACCATCATAGCTACGTCGCCCATGGCAGAGAAACGAATGATGAGGATGTGGTCTGTCTTCATTGAGATATAAGAAATTGACCGGGAGATTACTTTTGTTTATACAGCACAGGGTTCGTATCCGTGTCGTTATACATTTTCATTTGCTTGTACACCTTCATATACTTGCGGCCGGCCTTGATGTCATCGAGCAGTTGGTCGATGGCGGTCGAGAGGTCCTTCTGCTGCTCGAGCAGCACGCTGAGCTTGGCTGCGCACTTCTTGCGGTGCTCCTCGGTGGCGTCCTGTCGCTCGGCCTGCTCACGCATATGATAGATTTTCAATGCCAGGATGCTCAGCCGGTCTACGGCCCATGCCGGACTCTCAGTGTTGATGGTGGCGTCGGGCAGCGGCGTGACGTCGCTGAAGAGCTGACGGAAGTAGGCGTCGATCTGCTCCACGAGGTCCGTACGGTCCTGGTTGGAGCGGTCGATGCGGTGCTTGAGCTGCATGCCCTCCACAGGGTCGAGATGGGGATCGCGGATGATGTCCTCATAATGCCACTGCACAGTGTCGATCCAGCATTTCAGATACAGCCGGTTCTCAATGGAATCCCTGTTGTAAGGATTATTGATAGGCGTATCTATATTATCCTTAACGTGATAATCGCTGATGGCCTGATTGAAAATTTGGTTGCAGAGTTGGGTAAATGACATTTTATTTCGTAGTTGTTGGTTTCAATTCGTCAGGGGTACAAAACATAATTGCAAAGATATGTATTATAATTTAAACGACCAACTAAAAGTCCGCAAAATTGCAGAAAATGTACTAAAAGAATGCACACAATGTGGTGGTTTGTGCAAGGAAACTATCTTTTTTGTGTAAAAAGTTTGCTCAATTAAAATAAAATTTGTTCCTTTGCACGCGATTTAAATTTGAATTCAAAATAACACAATTTAATTATTTAAAATCATGGCAGAAGAAATTGAAAGCAAAGTAAAGGAGATCATCGTTTCTAAGCTGGGTGTTGACGAGTCTGAAGTCAAGCCTGAGGCAAGTTTCACCAATGATCTCGGTGCTGACTCTTTGGATACAGTTGAATTGATCATGGAGTTCGAGAAGGCTTTTGGCATCTCTATTCCTGACGACAAGGCTGAGAAGATCGCAACTGTAGGCGACGCAATCAATTATATCAAAGAGAACGTAGGCAAGTAATCTGATATTTTTTTGTCAGTCATTTGATTGATGGTTGATAAGGGGAGGATGCCAGCGCGTCGCTATGTGATTTCTGCATGTTGATGTTGCTGGTACTTATCAACCACCAATCAATTTTTTTATTTATAATTTTCTAAACACCAAATTAATGGAATTAAAAAGAGTAGTGGTAACGGGTTTAGGCGCTGTGACACCATTGGGCAATACTGCAGAGGAGACATGGAAGAACCTCATTGCCGGTAAGAGCGGAGCCGCACCCATCACCCAATTCGACACGTCCAGATTCAAGACCCACTTTGCATGTGAGGTGAAGAACTTGAACGTATTGGATTATCTTGACCGCAAGGAAGCCCGCAAGCAGGACCGCTACACCCAGCTGGCCATGATTTCAGCCATTCAGGGTGTGAAGGATGCCGGTCTTGACCTGGAGAAGGAAGATAAGAACCGCATTGGTGTCATCTACGGTGTTGGCATCGGCGGCATACGCACATTCGAGGACGAGGTGGTCTACTACGGCCAGCACCTCGACCAGGATCCTATGTTCAGCCCCTTCTTCATCCCCAAGATGATTGCCGACATCGCTGCCGGACAGATATCCATCCACTTTGGCTTCCACGGCCCCAACTTCACGACGACGAGCGCTTGTGCCTCTTCGGGCAACGCACTCTGCCAGGCATTCAACCTGATTCGTCTGGGCAAGGCCAATATCATCGTATCGGGCGGTGCTGAGAGTGCCATCTGCGCTTGTGGCGTAGGCGGCTTCAACTCGATGAAGGCCCTGTCTACCCGCAACGACGATCCCGAGCACGCATCACGTCCCTTCAGTGCCAGCCGCGACGGCTTCGTGATGGGAGAGGGTGCAGGATGCGTCGTGCTAGAGGAACTGGAACACGCCAAGGCACGCGGCGCACACATCTACGCTGAAATGGTTGGTGAGGGCGAATCTGCCGACGCTCACCACATCACCGCTCCCCATCCTGAGGGTCTCGGCGCAAAGCTCGTGATGGAGGCTGCGCTCGAAGATGCCAACCTCAAGCCTGAGGATATCGACTACATCAACGTTCACGGCACGTCAACCCATCTGGGTGACCTCTCTGAGGCCAAGGCCATCAAGGAAGTCTTCGGCGACGCAGCCTACAAGCTCAACATCTCCTCAACGAAGAGCATGACCGGCCACATGCTGGGTGCCGCAGGAGCTGTGGAGGCTATGGCAAGCATCCTCGCCGTGAAAAACGACATTGTGCCGCCGACCATCAACCACGCTGAAGGCGACGACGATCCCGAAATAGACTACAAGCTGAACTTCACCTTCAACAAGGCACAGAAGCGCACCGTGCGTGCAGCACTGAGCAATACTTTCGGCTTCGGTGGTCACAACGCATGCGTGTTATTCAAGAAGTATGCTGAATAATCTCTGGGACATCATAAAGCTCCCTTTCCGCAAAGAAAAGGAGCTTTATATCTCTATACACAACATCTTCGGGGTATATCCCCGCAACATCACCTACTACAAGCAGGCGCTGATGCACAAGAGCATCATGCACCGCAACGAGAAGGGCAAGCCCGTCAACAACGAGCGTCTGGAATTTCTTGGCGACGCCATTCTCGACGCTGTCGTAGGTGATATCGTGTTTGCCCATTTTCCCGGAAAACGGGAGGGCTTCCTGACCAATACCCGAAGCAAACTCGTACAGCGCGAGACGCTCAACAAGCTCGCTCAGGAGATGGGTATCAATCAGCTGATAATGAGCAGCGGACACAGTTTCTCCCACAACAGCTATATGGGCGGAAATGCGTTCGAGGCGCTGGTTGGCGCTCTTTATCTCGACCGCGGCTACAATGCCTGCATGAGATTCATGAAGAAACGAATCCTTGCCCAGATGATCAATATCGACAAGGTGGCCTACAAGGAAGTGAATTTCAAGAGCAAGCTCATTGAGTGGAGTCAGAAGAATCGTGTGAAGCTGAGTTTCGATCTCCTCACACAGGCCAAGGATAAGAACGGCAGTCCCATCTTCACCTATCAGGTAGTGATAGAGGGTGTGAAAGGCTGTGTCGGCAAGGGCTTCTCGAAGAAGGAGAGCCAGCAGCAGGCCAGCAAACTCACCCTGGAGAAGCTGAAGAAGGAACCGCAGTTCATCGACGCCGTGTTTGAGGCCAAAGGAAAGCGCACGAAGATGGAGGAGGAGCCTGTAAACCTCGTGCCTGACACTGAGGAGAAGATGGACTTCATCATCCCGCAAGGCGACGCACAGCAGGCACCGACCGTAGAAAAGCATGTGACGGTATTTCAAGAGAAGGTGTACAGCGAGAACGAACGGCCTGACGCCGACAAAGAAGAGTCGGCCAGCCAGACTGCATCCGACAACAGCGATGAGGAGTTCGACCTGAGCGATATCAGCGCACGGCCTCAGAGCCGCGAGGATATCATCGCTGCAGCCGAAGAGGCTGCCTTCAAGGAATAAGCAACAGCATAGACAGATAACATACCAAGACGGCATTTTCCAAGACGATAGAGTGGGGGATGCCGTTTTTTCGTTGCCCGTTCAATGGGACATGATGTTGCGTGACGACCGTCACGTTTGTTCGTGACAACCGTCACGTTATTGCGTGACGACCGTCACGAAAGATTAACCAAATTGTCACGATACTTTGATGAGCCACAAAGTAGGGAGCATATTCCCCATAATGCATTGTGGATGGCTGTTATATACGCTAAACCAATTACAATTTTGATAGGATTCTGTCTTGTTCCAACTATTTTTTGTATATTTGCCAAAAAGAGAAGAATATGAAACAGTATCCTATCGGTATACAAAATTTCGCAAGCATAATCAATGGCGGCTTTGTCTATGTAGATAAGACAGAGCTTGTCTATCAGTTGGCCAGTGTAAAGGGCGTCTATTTTCTCAGTCGCCCCCGCGGCTTCGGCAAGTCGTTGCTGGTCTCCACTCTCAAGTATTACTTCCAAGGCTGCAAGGACCTCTTCAAGGGACTGAAGATGGAGACGCTCGAGAAGGATTGGAAGGAATACCCTGTGTTTGAGATTGACTTCAATGGAAAGGATTACACACAAGTTGGAGCGCTGGAGAAAACCCTTGAGGAATATGTATCATCTTGGGAAAGAATCTATGGCAAGAGTCCTTACGCTTCATTTTTGGGCAGCCGTTTCCTCTATGTATTGCATCAGGCACACGAGAAGACCGGACAACGCTGCGTTGTACTTATCGACGAATGCGACAAACCGGTGGTCGACGTGATGGCTACCGGGCTGAAAACCGTGGTCGGTGGCAATGAGATGATGCTGGAGAAGAAGAACTTGCAAACTTTGATGACTTTTTATTCCATCTTCAAGTCTGCCGACGCAGATCTGGACTTTGTCTTCCTCACTGGTGTTACTAAACTT
>ONYS01000149.1 GCA_900322095.1 uncultured Prevotella sp. | reverse complement strand
TCGTTTTCTGGCTCCATTTTCTCCTTTGTGGACCTGAACGAGGCGTTGATTTTTTGGGACCCGTGTGGGTCAAAATATTTATTCAGTGAACACTAAATAATATGAAACATTGAAAGATTTTCGGTAAAATCCTTGTCAGAAAACATAGGAAGCGTTCGTTCGCGACAACTGTCACGTTCGTTCGCGACAGCTGTCACATTGATCAACCATAAACGCGTATCCATTCCAATCCCAGAAAATATCCGCAGCACAGAAATCTGCGCAGATGGCGCGTAAAAAATATCACCATTGTCTTCGCTACGATTCAAAATTGTTGTATCTTTGCAGGACAGCAATAGGAACACATCGCTATTATGACCTTCAATCAAGAATTCAACCAGGCTTGGGATTTCGTGGAGCACACCGGAATCAGCATATTTCTCACCGGAAAGGCAGGCACCGGCAAGACCACCTTTCTGAAATATGTGCGTGACCATTCCACCAAGCGCATGATTGTCGTTGCCCCGTCGGGCGTTGCGGCCATCAATGCGGGTGGCGCCACGATCCATTCCTTCTTTCAGCTTCCCCTTTCGCCCTACATACCTGGAGCACAGATACAACAGCGCTTTGACTTCTCGCGTGAGAAGCGGCGCATCATCTCCACGCTCGACATGCTCGTCATCGACGAGATTTCGATGGTCAGAGCCGACCTTCTCGACGAGATCGACAACGTGCTGCGACGTCTGCGCCGCAACCGGCGTCCGTTTGGCGGTGTGCAGTTGCTGCTCATTGGCGACCTCAACCAGCTCTGTCCCGTGGTGACGCCCGAGGACGAGGCCGTAATCAGCCAGTATTACAAGTCGCCCTTCTTCTTCGATTCCGATGCCCTGAAGCGCACGCCCTACGTGACCATCCAGCTCAAGCAGGTCTATCGCCAGAACGACCAGCGCTTCCTCACCATCCTCAACCACATCCGCGACGGAAAGCCCACGGATGCCGACTTGCAGTTGCTCAACATGCGGCTCAATCCCAACTTCCGCCCCAACAACAAGGAAGGATACATCCGTCTGGTCACTCACAACCGCATGGCCGACAACCTGAACCGCTCTGAGTTGCAACGCCTGCAAGGCCGTCTATATACCTTCAACGCCGACATTGAGGGCGACTTCCCCGAGATGTCCTACCCCACCGATGCCAAACTCGAGCTGAAAGTGGGAGCGCAGGTGATGTTCATCCGCAACGACCCTGCCGGACTCTACTACAACGGCAAGATTGGCATCGTGCACAGCATCACGGGCGACAACGAGGTAGAGGTGGAATGCCAGGGCACGAGTGGCTTCATCAACGTCGAGCCCCAGACGTGGGAGAATGCCAAATACAAGCTCAACGAGAAAAACGAGATCGTGGCCGACGTGCAGGGAACGTTCACCCAGATTCCCCTGCGTCTGGCCTGGGCCATCACGATCCATAAGAGTCAGGGCCTCACCTTCGACCGTGCCATCATCGACGCCGGCTACGCGTTTACGAGCGGACAGGTCTACGTAGCGCTGAGCCGCTGCCGCACGCTGGAAGGCATTGTCCTGGCCACGCCGATTACCCGCTCGGCCATACAAAACGATCTGCGCGTGGAAAGCTACATCAGCAATCAGGAGACCGCTGCCCAGCGCAGCATCGACGACCTGCCACGGCTGAAGCAGAACTACTATAAGGAACAGCTGCTCTCACTCTTCGACTTCCAGCCCATACAGCAGGCCGAGGACCAGCTGATGCGGCTCTTCATCGGTTCGTTGTCGAAGCAATACGGCACGCTGACCTTCCTCCACAAGAAGGCGGCCGACACCATGCAGGCGCAGGTGATGGAGGTGGCTGTGAAGTGGCAGACCGTAATCGGTCGGAAGTCGGTAGACGAGCTCAAGAGCGATCACTTCCAGCAGCGGGTGAAGGACAGCGCCAAATACTTCGCCACCAACCTGCATAGCATCTTCGACGACGTGCTGCGCCACACCAGTGAGACAAACGTCAGCAACAATGCCCTGGCAAAACAGCTCAACAACGACTACGACAATCTCAAGACCAACTACACCATCGCCTACCGACTGCTGAAGAACATCAGCCAGAAGGGTTTCAGTCTGCAGATCTATCAGCAGGAACGGGCCGACGCTATACTGGGCAAACCGGAGCAGAAGCCCCAGCCCAAGGAGGTGAAGAAGCCGGAGGAGAAGCCTGCCGCCAAGAAGAAGTCCAAGGAAAAGAAGACGCCCTCGTCGATGCAATCCTTCATGCTCTTCAAGCAGGGACAGAGTGTCGAGGAGATTGCCAAGGCTCGCGGACTGAGCATCAGCACCGTATGGGAGCACATCAGCAGCCACTATGGCGAGGAGGGATTCGACATGGACCGGCTTGTATCCAAAAACAAGGCCGCCGTCATCCGCAAAAAGCTTCAAGAGATGGGACCCGACACAGCGCTGAAGCCCGTCAAGGAAGCTTTGGGCGATGACTACTCCTACGGCGAGATCAGGCTAGTAAAGATGATCATGGCGATGAGTTAGAAGGTTTCTAGCCCATGCACCCCGAAAGCGAATGGTAAGAATATGAATAAAGAATTGTAACAGCTATATGAGAAACAAATCATTCACAGCAATAATGTTGATCATGGCCGCCACGACGGTTGGATGCAGCCGTCAGGGTCAGCCCACCAACCAGCTGACATTGGGCGACACCGTGCCGGCAAAGGACTTTGAGCCACGCGACTCCATCGACAGCCTGGCACCAGAGAACACCAGCCACGACCTGGAGTCGACCTTCATCTTCCTTGCCGATGCCGCCACGACGATGGAAGTGAAACTGATGCCTTCGTTGCGCGACACCATCTTCGAGAAGGACGACGCCATACAGATTCACGGCAACCTTGTTGAGGGCGATACCATCAACGTCGTCTTCGGCCACAATGAGCATGGCGAGCGCACGCTTCTCGACGTACAGAAGAAAGTGAAGCCCGTGCCCAAGCCCGACCCTAACGACAAGAGCAAGCCAACGACAGGCAAGCCGACGACAGGCAATGAGCCTCAAAACGCTAACCACTAATTTGTGGTTAGCGTTTTTTATTTCGTGAGTGAGCAAGTTGCTTCTCAGAGTGAGCGAGTTATTTCTCGAAGTTAGTGATTATGATTACGTTAAGTGACAGTCAGAAACTTCTAGCTCCTAACTTAATTAACTCATAACTTACAAACTCATAACTTATAAAACTTATCTTACATCACTCCATCTTCACGCAGTTTCAACTGCCACTTCCATGCACTGCGGAGCACGTCCTCAAGCGGAGTCTCGGCCTTCCAGCCCAGCACCTTGTTGGCCTTGGTGCAGTCGCCCCAGATCTTCACGATGTCGCCCTCACGACGGGGACCGTACTTCCAATTGAGTTTCACGCCTGTAGCCTTCTCAAAGGTCTCGACAATCTCCAGCGTAGAGTTGCCACGGCCCGTACCGATGTTGAAGTATTCGATGGGTTCCGTCTCCTCATCGAGCACGCGACGCATAGCAGCCACGTGGGCCTTTGCCAAGTCTACCACATAGATGTAGTCGCGGATGCATGTGCCGTCGGGCGTATCATAGTCGTTGCCGAAGATGGTGAGTTGCTTGCGGATTCCGATAGCGGTCTGCGTCACGTAGGGAATGAGGTTGGCAGGCACGCCATTGGGAAGTTCGCCGATGAGAGCAGAGGGATGGGCGCCAATAGGATTGAAATAGCGCAGGATGATGCTCTTGATGTTGGCACCGCTATGAATATAGTCGTAGATGATTTGCTCGTTGATTTCCTTGGTATTTCCGTAGGGTGAGGTGGCTTTCTGGTGAGGAGCGTCCTCTGTGACAGGCAGATTCTCGGGTTTAGGCTGACCGTAGACGGTGCAGGAAGAAGAGAAGATGATTCCGCGAACATTGTACTTGGGCATGAGTTCGAGCAGATTCACCAGCGAGACGATGTTGTTGCGATAGTAGAGCAGCGGCTTCTGAACGCTCTCGCCGACGGCCTTAGAAGCAGCGAAGTGGATGATGCCCTCGATGTCGGGATATTTCTTGAATACGCCTTCTGTAGCTTCCTTGTCGCGAAGATCCACATTCTCAAAGGCAGGACGAACGCCCGTGATCTTCTCTATTCCGTCGAGCACTTCTATCTTGGAGTTGGACAGGTTGTCGACGATGACGACTTTATAGCCGGCCTCAATGAGTTCAACACTGGTATGGGAACCAATAAAACCTGTTCCTCCAGTAACAAGAATTGTCTGTTTCATAATAACAATATTGTTGATTAAGTATTCTTGTGCAAAGGTAGTGAAAAAAACGGTTACAGCAAAAAAATGATGGTGGAGAATAAAAATACCCGGTGACACTAAAGGTCGCACTGGGACATTCCCAATGCGACCTTTTTGGATAGGAAGCCGTTACGCGCTCCTAAGTTTGATTGCCCCGTCTATCTCCAATCGTGAAAGCTATGGCGCAAACTGAAAAGAGAAACAAGCATGACAAGCCACGGACAGAAGGAAAAGAGCTCTTCCCAAAAGTCTTCACTGTAAATCGTTGATGAACCCGCGTTTGCCATCTCGTCGGACAAGAAACTGTACAGTCCGATGCGAGGAGAAATAGAATAATTCATTATAAGAAGTATTTTACGTTGAGGGCTGCAGCAATACCCGGCGTCTCCTTCTTGTAATTTGCGTGCAAAGGTACAGCTTTCTTTTTATTCCTCAAAACATTTTGCGGATTTTCACATCTTGCCTTTTCCTTCCCTCACGATTTGCGGTTCGCCCTCGGTGCAGTCTACGATGGTGGAAGGCTCTGAGCCACAGATACCTCCGTCGATGACGATGTCGACCTCGCTTCCCAGCCGCTCGTGGATGAGTTCGGGATTGGTCAGGTTCTCTATGTCGTCGTCCTCATCGTAGGGGATGGTGGTCGAGAGCAGCGGCGCGCCCAACTGCCGGCAGAGCTCGCGGGCGATGGGATTGTCGGGAATGCGGATGCCCACCTGCTTGCGGTTGCGGAAGATCTTGGGCAGATGGCTGCTGGGATTGAGGATGAACGTGAAAGGTCCGGGGGTATAACGCTTGAGCAGCTTGAACGTTGCGTTGTCCACCTTGGCATATTCGCTGATGTTGCTCAGGTCGGGTCCGACGATGGAGAGATAGTGCTTTGCCGGATCCACGCCCTTCAGTTCGCAGATACGCTCCACGGCCCGCTCTTTCAAGGCTGAGCAGCCTAGGGCATACGTGGTGTCGGTGGGATAGATGATGATGCCGCCGTCCTGCAGCACCGATGTTATACGGTCGAGCATGCGCTGACTGTTGTTTTTAGAATAAAGTTTGATGATCATCTTCGCTTATTTATAGTTCTGTTATTGTCCTGCCTCCCCTACTCTAACGCGAAATCCGATTGCGTTTTCAGCCTGGGAAAGTTATTTTTTATGCTTCTTTTCCCGTCTTTTTCTCAGTTCTTCGGCGATGGCCTGATGGATGGAGGCCTGGTCTTCATTGCCCTCGCGTGTGAGGACGGCTGCCATGAGCTCGTGGGCCTCGAGACTCTCCACGTCGAGGTCCAGCGCCAGCGACGCATCTTCGCGGGCCGCCTTGATGTCGCCCACGGCTATTTGGCATTCACCGCGCAGCAGAATCGTCGGCAGCGTGGCACTGACGTTCACGGCCCGCTCAGCCCATGGCAGGGCTTCGGCCGCATTCGTCTTGAGCAGTACCCGGCATTTGCCCACAAGGGCGCTGAGCGATGAGGGATCGAGCTTCAAAGCCTTGCCATAGTTGGCGAGCGCCGAGGTGGCATCGTGATAGGCCGAAAAGCACTCGTCGCCCATCTGGCAGTATTCCTTTGCCAGGCCAACCAGCATCTCGCGCTGCGACTGCAACTGACGGCGCATGTCGCGATTCTGCGTGCGCAGCCGGTTGATGACGTTCAGCTTACGGCGGATATACCGGCGGGCCAGTGGCTTCTCGATGTCGTAGCGGGCATGAATGGCCACGAAGAAGTGGTCAAGCGCCGTCTGGAAGTCGCCTGCGTCGAAAGCCTTCACTGTGGCGGCATACTCAATATCGGCCTTCGACTGCGAGAGCGTCTGCGTGAGTCGCTTCTGATCGTTGAAGTTTCTGGCAAACTGAGTGACCTCTCCACGCACGAAGACATCCGAAAACTTGATTGGCTCGAGGAGTTGAATGCCTTCCAACGACCTGCAGCGGCTCAGCGCGACGTAGGTCTGACCGCCAGCGAAGGCACCGCCCGAGAGGTCGATGATGACGTTGTTGAGCGTCAGTCCCTGGCTCTTGTGGATGGTGATGGCCCAGGCCAACCGCAAGGGATATTGCGTGAACGTGCCGAGTTGCTGTTCCTCTATTTTCTTTTCCTTC
>ONYS01000096.1 GCA_900322095.1 uncultured Prevotella sp. | reverse complement strand
ATACCTTCATGGATGTTGATTAAGTCGTAAAATACTTATTTGGCCATGTCGAAGCCCACTCTGACTCCATCGTAGTTTTTGCTGATGTCGCCAATGGTGCTGAGAGTGCTGTTGCCGCTGAGTGCGGCTACGGTCTGGAGCAGGGTCAGAATCTTCTTCGATTCGAAGAGGATGCTGATGCCTGAGCCGTTGCGGGTGGCATAGCCGTTGAGGCTGAGCAACAGTCCGGAGAGTTTCAGGGCCTGGGTGCTCTCGTCGAACGTCCAGTTACCAGAGAGGCTCTTGCCGTCTACTTTGCCTGAGAACGTTCCGTCCTCATTGAAAGTGATGTAGGTGTTGGACTTTGTAAAGCCGAGTTTTGAATATTCCGTTGAAAGCTTTTGCTCTATCTGTGTGGCCACAACCTCTCCGCCAGCCTTGGCCAGTGCGTTCTGTGAGGTGAAGGCACAACCCGGTCCGTCGTATTTCCACGTGCCGACGAGCTTGGATTTCGTGAGCTTGTTCAGTCCGATCACGGAACTGATAGCGTTGGTGATGGTCTCTGTGTTTGTGGCTGCGCCGATTATGCTTCCGAGAATGCCGCCCGTGCTGCTGGCTGATGAGCCACTTGTGGAGGTGGTTGATGTTGGCATGTTGCAGCCCGAGAGCGTAAGCAACATAGCAGCTGCTAAAATAACTGTCTTCTTCATTATTGATGTATTTAATGTTATCCGGTGCAAAAGTATATATATTTGGAGAGAAAACGATAATCTTTTCAGTAAAAACTCAGAAGATTTAAGTGAATGAGCTACTTTTTTCTCTATCTTTGCAAAAACTAACACTATTATTATATGCGAAAATTATTATTGCTTGTGTTGGCTCTCCAAGTTAGCATGGCGGTTTCGGCACAAGCTCAATACGATTCTACAACTATGGCAAAGGTGACAGGCATTGGAGGCATATTCTTCAAGTGCAAGAATGTGAAGGAGATGAAGCAGTGGTATAAGGACAATCTTGGGATTGAGTCCGACGACTACGGCCACACGTTCAAATGGTATGAGGAGAAGAACAGTGATAAATTGGGCCGCACCGTGTGGAGCCCGTTCCCGAACACGACGGACTACTTCGGCGAGAGCAGCCAGCAAGTGATGATCAACTACAGGGTGAACGACATTGAAAAGCTGGTGGAGAAGCTGAAGAGCAATGGCGTGACGATTGTAGACAAGATAGAAAACTACGACGGAATAGGCAAGTTTGTGCATATCCTCGATGCTGAAGGCAACCGCATCGAACTGTGGGAGCCCGTCGAAGAGCACGACTAATGCTGTGGACAGAGATCGCATTCTGGGCCGTGGGCGTTGATGATGCCGATGGCCTGGAGCAGTGCGTAGATGGTTGTGGAGCCTACGAACTTCATTCCTCTCCGTTTGAGGTCTTTTGAGATTTCATCGGAGAGGGGAGAGGTGGTGCGCTCGGTGTAGGGCTCGCAGACCGGTTGTCCGCTGGTGAAATGCCAGATGTAGCGGTCGAAGCTGCCCCATTCCTGCTGTATGCTCTTGAAAATGCGGGAGTTGTTGATGGCTGCCTCTATCTTCTTGCGGTGACGGATGATGCCTGGATCCGCCGTCAGACGATCTATGTCGGCTGGTGTGAAGTTGGCAACCTTCTCAATATCGAATTGGCAGAAGGCGCGGCGGAAATTCTCCCGTTTGTTGAGAATGCATTCCCATGACAGTCCGGCCTGGAAACATTCGAGAATGAGCATCTCGTAGAGTCTTCTTTCGTCGTGTTGAGGCTTGCCCCATTCCTCATCGTGATAGCGAACGTAGAGCGGGTTGCCTAAGTTCAGCCAGTTGCATCTTTTCATTTTCTTTGTTTATTCTTTTTGGGCGTTGATCATAGCCTTGCACAAGTCACGCTGCAAGACACGAGCGTCGAGCACCGACATGTCGCTGTCCATGATGCTGAATGCCAGCAGATGTCCGTTGTCGGCCTGACAATAGCCGGCCAGCGAACTGATGCCGTAGGGATGGGAGAGGGTGCCTGTCTTGGCGCGCACCTTTCCGCGAAGTTCCGGTGCTGACATTTCAGAGCGCAATGTTCCGTCGACGCCGGAGATGGGCAGACAGACCCACAGCATGCGGAAGATGTCCTTGCGGGTGTATGCAAACTTGAGGATGCTCGTCAGCGCATAGGGCGACAAGTGGTTGTAGGTGCAGAGACCGCAGCCGTCGTGAATCATCAGTCCGGCGTCGCGCTCCTTCACGATGTCGCGGAGGAAGTATCTCTCGTATTTCACGCCCACGCCCGGGTAAGAAGCGGCATTGGGTTCGAGAGCGTGGCCCATAGTGTAGAGCAGCGACGTGGCTTGGGTGTTGGAACTGTTCTTCCACATCCGGCGCAAAACCAAGCTGAGAGGCCGGCGGAAGCGGACCATTCTGACGGAACCTTTGGGCAGTCGGCCTGCAACGAGCTGTGTGTCGCTCAATTGTGTGCCTCCCCTACGTAGCGCGTCGGCGAATGCCTTCTGCACTTTCGGTGCTCCCTTATACAGGATGCCATAGCGGGAGAACGATAAATCCCAAGGATACCAGTGCTGTTCGCTCTTCACGGGATCGGTGAGCACAAGGTCGAAGATGATCTTGCCGGTGACGTGATTGATGTGCTGCTTCTTCATCATCCCCACCAAGGTGACCATGCCCTGCGGAGTGAGTTGCGGGTCCAGTCCTCCCTTGAAAATGAGGTCGCCGTGAAGTGTGTCGCCAATGACGCGGCCGTGGCGGTAGATCTCGGTACTCCATTCGTAGTTGGTGCCCAGAAGATAGCATCCTGCCACGCCGGAAAGCAGTTTCAGACAGGAGGCGCTGGGTTGTGCTTCCTTCTCGTTGAAAGCGTAGACGGGCTTGTTGGCCGTAAGGTCGTAGACGTAGAACCCGAAGCGTCCCTTCATTCGTGGCTTTTTGGCAAAGCGGTCAAGACGGCTTTGCAGGGCTGTGTCGACCACGGCCTGTAGCGAGTCTCGCTTCTTTTCTTGTTTAGTTTCCTGTTTCTTGCCGCCACAACTGCTCATGATTGTCACGGCGAGAGATAACAGTAAAATCTTAATATATGAGGTGTTTGAAATCTTCTGTTTCATTATCATTGTCTTTTATAGGGGGGCTACCTTGTTTTTCATGCAAAAGTAAGAAAAAGAAATCACTTGCGGTTGAAAAGAAGAGAAAAAGTAACAATGTTTGAGAGAATCTGAGAGAAGATTGAATATAAAAAAGAAGTCAGAAGTTACCTCGAGGGTCGCTTCTGACTTTCTTTGTTATTGCTTTAGTTTGAAAGAATTTTCTATGCTTTCCATCTCAGCAAGGAAAAGTTTGTCGGCCTTCATGCGCTTCTCAACCTGTGAGCAACTGTGGATGACCGTTGAGTGGTCGCGGTTGCCCACGAGTTTGCCGATTCGGGCGGCTGGCATCTTCGTATACTTCTGAGCCAGATACATGCTCACTTGCCGCGCCACGACGTAGTCGCGCTTACGGCTCTTGCTGTTGATGTCCTCTTGGGTTACGTTGTAGTGGGAGCAAACCGATTCCAGAATGTCGTCAACGGTCAGCGGGCTGTCGTCGATCTTTACAGCGCGGCGGATGACTCTGTCGGCCAGTCGCATGTCGATCTTGCAGTTGTAGACGATGGAGTAGGCCATGAGCGAATTGATGACGCCTTGCAGGTCGCGGACGCTTCCCTTGGCGGTCTTGGCGATGAAGGCGACGACGTCGTCGGGAATGGAGAGTCCGTCGTGGCGAATCTTCGTGCGCAGGATCTGTGCGCAGAGTTCCTCGTTGGGCTTTTCCAGCTCGGCAATGAGTCCACAGGCAAAGCGGGTGAGCAGTCGGTCTTTCATGCCCTGCAAGTCAACAGGCGGACGGTCGGACGCGAGAATGATGCGCTTGCCATTGCGGAAGAGATGATTGAAGATGTGGAAGAAGGTGTTCTGCGTGCTTGTGGCGGTCACCCATTCCTGAATATCATCCACGATGAGCATGTCTATCGTCTGATAGAAGTTGATGAAGTCGTTCACCTTGTTGGCTTGAACGGCATTCGTATACTGCACCTGAAACAGTCGTGCACTGATATACAGCACTCGCTTCTGTGGGTAGAGGCGCTTGCATTCCACACCGATAGCATTGACTAGATGGGTCTTTCCGCAGCCCGAAGGTCCGTAGATGAACATGGGATTGAACTGCATGTTGTTGGGATGCTCGGCTATGCTGAGCCCCACGCTGCGTGGCAGTTTGTTGCTGTTGCCTTCGATGTAGTTGGAAAAAGTCTGATGAAGATTGAGTTGCGGATCGAGATCCTGCAAAGCTGCATCAAGGGTGGCCTGCGGTTGGTTAAGGCCAGTTGTCTTTCTCCCTCTGGGTTTGACGGCATCGGCAGGGTCAGCCTCGATTTCCTGTGACAGATTATGCTCTTTGTCGGTTACGACACGATATTTCAAACGTAGTTTGGGACGAAAACATCGGGGCAACACTTGGCTCAACAAACTGAGGAAGTTCCCTTCCAAATACTCGCAGAAAAAAGGACTAGGAACCTGGATGAGCAGTGTATTCGTCTGCTCATCGTAATTTTCAAACACGAGTGGCTTGAACCATGTATTATATTGCTGCGGAGAAACATGCTGCGCAATGAGAGCAAGCGACTGTTCCCAACTTTCCTTTGGATTTATCTTCATAATCTTGATGCCGAAATGAACGCGTGAAAGGGGCTTTCGGGAGACTTTTTCACGACTACTGCGGTTTTAGTCCTGCAAATTTAAGAAAGATTTTTGATTCTTGCAAGACCAATTATTATTTAATTTTTGGCCTAACGACGTAAGTCTTTAATATATAGACGCTTGTCTAATTTCAGAGAAATGTTCTTTTTTTCTACTCAACTTGTCGCCGCCCTTTGAGACAAAAGTTTTAATTGTGTGTTGGCTGCGCCGAAAAATCGTGTTGAAAGAAAACGACTTCCGCCCGAAAGCGAAAGCCGTAAAAGTCATTGTATGTAATTTTCTACATTTTATATCTGTGTCTATTTATCTTTCTTGCCAAAGAGCGAGAAGTGGACGTAGCGCTTGGGATGCTCTCTGAGGTTGATCATCAGCGAGTCAGCATGAGCCATCGTCGAGTTGAGATTGTGGTAGAGACTGGGGTCGTTCATCAACAGCCCCAGCGAACCCTCGTTGCTGTTCATCTTCGTTGTGAGCGCATTGACGTTGGCGATGGCCTCGTTCACCTGGCGCATTGTTCCGTCAACATCGATGGCTGCTAGATTGGCGGTGAAGCGGTCGGTGTTGTTAAGTACCGAGTTGGCGGTTGACATTGCAGTGTTGGCTTTGCCCAACACGCCTGGCACCTGCTGGTTGACGCTGGCCATAAGCGTGTTCAGCTTTGCCGAAGATACCGTGAGGTTGGCCGTGATGGTCTGGATGTTGTGCAGCGACTGGGCCAGTGCGGGATCGGTCATCAGCGTGTTGAGCGACGTCAGGATGGAATCCAGCTTAGGTATGAGCTTTTCCACTTGTGGTATGACTCCGGCCACGGCGCTCAGCATGCTGCCGCTGACGGAGCCTTGCAGCGTGTCGCCTGGTTCTACGCGCTCACGTGGATTGTTGGCAAGGAGCAGGTTCATCTTCACGTTGCCCATGATGTCGCTCGTAATCTCAGCCGAGGAGCCTTTGGGGATGCGGAGGTCGTTGTCGACATCAAACTTCACCAGGATGTCTCCTTTTCCGGTGTAATCGTAGATGATCTGTTTCACAACGCCCACCTGATAGCCATCGGCGTAGATGGGATTTGATGAACTAAGACCACTGATGTCGTGGAACTTTATATAATAGGTATTGTCGTTGGAGAAAAGCGACATGCCTTTCAAGAAGTTCAATCCGAAGAAGAGAACAACGATGCCCACTATGGCTACGAGGGCGATCTTTACCTCATTTGTAAATAACTTCATGTCTGACTATTTTTGTTTCTTGTTGTCCAGAAATTCCTTAATTGCCTCATTCACGTCCATGACTTTTCCGTTCTTGAGGGCTATGATAAATGCGTCGGGAAACTTATCCAATATCTGCTTGCGTAGTCGGTTGATCTCATTGTAGTTGGTGGAGGATCCGTAAGTATAGCGAATCATCTTGCCGTCGTCAAAGCTGTCGCATCCCTGCAGTCCCTTGAAGCGAGGATCGTTGAAGCGCAGTTTATGGGAGCCAGCAAAGATCTGTACCTTAAAGACTGGGGCGTTGACTGCTTTCTTGGAGTCTTTTGTTGCTGGCTGATTCTTTTGGCTTTTCGGACTTTTCTGACTGGTCGGACTAATCTGATTCTTCTGACTAGTCTGACCGGTCGGATTGGTCTGACTATTCTGATTTTTCTGATTTTTCAGATTCTTCTGGCTCTTCTGGTCTTTCAGTGCCGTCTGATTGGACTGAGCAGTCAGGCTTTTTTGGTTCTTCTGGGCTGTCAGGCTTTTCTGAGCAACCTGTTTCTTCTGCCTAGTCTGACTGGATAGGGTCGACATATTGCTCTGCTTGGCCAGAACAGGAGTGTCGTTAGAGTTGACTGTTGCGCTGACCGTGCGTTTCATGGGTACAGTCTTTTGCGGCTGGGCAACGGCGTCCGTGGCAGTAATGACCTGGTCGGAATTCGTTGTTGCGGCGTCACTGTCAGAAAGCGTGGCAATACCACCTTTATCATATTTGTCCTTGTATTGGAGAAAGGCCTTGTAAATACCCTGAGCGATGAGGTCTACTTGTGAGGCGTCGTTCAGTTGCTGCTCTTCATCGGGCGTGGTGATAAAGCCCAATTCGATGAGGCAACTGGGCATGGACGTCTCTCTTAGAACGAGGAATCCCGCCTGATGAACACCCTTGTTGGGTCGATTGGCCGTGGAACAGACGCTCTTCTGTATCATCTTGGCCAGGTCAACACTGCGCTCCATGTAGGCGCCTTGCATGAGCTCAAAGATGATATAGCTCTCGGATGACTTCGGGTCAAAGCCCTGATAGGTCTGCTGGTAATTTTTTTCCTGTACTATGACCGAGTTCTCGCGCATGGCCACGTCGAGATTGTCCTTCGCACGGTGCATACCCAGCGTGTAAGTCTCAAAGCCGCGTGCAATCTTTCCGCCTTCAAGAGCATTGGTGTGGACGGAGATGAAGAGATCGGCCTTATTGCGGTTGGCGGTGTTAGCACGTTCTTTCAGCGGTACGAACACGTCGGTCTTGCGGGTATAGATGACTTTGACGTCGGGACAATTGCTTTCGACATACTTACCGAAAGCCAAAGCCACTCTTAGATTGATGTCCTTTTCGTTGCTGATGGCACCGGGAGCACCAAAGTCATGACCGCCATGACCGGCGTCGATAACCAGCGTGAAATTTTTGTTCGCAGCCCAAGACACGGCGGCGAACGACAAGAGCATCAATAGGGTAGCTGTTATTTTCCTCAACATGGATATTTCTGAATTTTTGCAAATTTAATCAAATACCTTGGGAAAACCTATCAATCAGATAAAGTTTTATCATTTATTAAGTGTAATTCCACGCCGGCTCCTTCACAGTCGGCTTCCATGGGAGGATTCAGCTTGGTGAGTTTGATGTCGATAGCTTCTGTGACAATAAACCTTCGGGCGATGCGGTCGGCAATGCGATAGGCCACGCGCTCAAGCAAATTGGAGGGTACCATCATCTCCTGGCAGATGAGCTTGTAGACCTCGGCGTAGTTGAGCGTGTCGTTAACGTTGTCAGACTTCATGGCATTAGCCACATTGTATTTTATTCGCACGTCGAGAAGATAATCATTCCCCACCGAACGCTCTTGTGGCAATACTCCATGATAGGCGTGAAAACGCAGATGGTTAAGGTAAATATAACTTTCGTCTAACTTCATAACATTCTATAGTGTTGGTGATTATTGTTAAACAACGGTCTTGGCAGACTTCTTTTATGAGCAGCCAGAGCTATGAGAGCTCTGTTGAAGCCGCAAAAGTTGTCTTCCAAGACCGTTTGTTATATATTGCTTGTTGTTGTCGTTTCAGGAATCATCCGCAGCGGCTGGCTCCGCAGTTGGTGCAAATAAGGCAGCCTTCCTGATAGACCAGCGTCTCCTGACCGCAGACAGGGCACTTCTGTCCCTTAGCCTTGGTACCGTCGACGATGTACTTCTTCAGAGCACGTTCCACACCGTTCTTCCAAGTGTTGATGCTCTCGTCCTTGAGTTGCAGTGAGGAAACGAGTTTCAGCACGTGGTCGATAGGCATGCGGTAGCGCAGTACACCGGAAATCAGTTTGGCATAGTTCCAATATTCAGGGTTGAACTTCTCAGAGAGTCCTTCTACTGTGGTCTTGTAGCCGCGCTTGTTCTCGAATTGGAAGTCATAGCGGTGAGTGCCGTCAGGATTGGTCTGCTTGATGATCTTGCCATGAGTGACCGACTTGGGAAGCATGATACCTTCCTCGTCGTCCTGCAGTCCGGTGAAAATTTCGTAGGGATAACCGTTGAGCAGTCCTACGAAGGCCACCCACTTCTCGCGATTGTTTTGGAAACGCACCACATCGCAGTCGAGTTCCTTGGGACGCACTTCCTGTACGATGGGGCGTGCAGGTTGCTGCGGCGCGGGCTGCTGTTCCTGCTGTTTTTTCTTGTCCTTATTAGATACGCTGATCATCACACCCGAGCGGCTTCCGTCGCGATAGATAGTACAGCCCTTGCAACCGCTGCGCCATGCCTCAACATATAGCCGGTTGACCAGTTCCTCGTCGACATTGTTGGGCAGGTTCACTGTGACCGAAATGCTATGGTCGACCCATTTCTGGATGGCACCCTGCATCTTCACCTTCATCAGCCAGTCTACGTCGTTGGCAGTTGCCTTGTAATAGGGGGAACGTTCCACGAGCTTGTCGATCTCATCCTGCTTATATTTTTTCTTGGTGTCGATGCCGTTGATTTTCATCCATTCGAGGAACTTGCGGTGATAGACGATGTACTCCTCAAAAGAGTCACCTACCTCGTCAACGAAGTCAACATGCACGTCGGCGTCGTTGGGATTCACCTTACGGCGACGCTTGTAAACAGGCATGAAAACAGGTTCGATGCCGCTCGTTGTCTGCGTCATCAGAGATGTTGTTCCGGTGGGTGCGATGGTCAGGCAAGCGATGTTGCGGCGTCCGTACTTCGTCATGTCCTCATAGAGTTGTTCGTCGGCAGCCTTCAGGCGCAGGATGAACGGATTGTTCTTCTCGCGCTCAGAGTCGTAGATGGCGAAAGCGCCACGTTCCTTGGCCATAGTCACCGAAGAGCGGTATGCGTTCAGGGCGAGTGCCTTATGTACGCTCACGGCGAAGTCGGTGGCTTCCTGTGTACCATAGCGTAGACCCATAGCGGCAATCATGTCGCCTTCGGCTGTGATACCCACACCAGTGCGGCGGCCAAGTCCGCTCTTGTGCTTGATCTTCTCCCAAAGATGATATTCTGTCTCCTTCACTTCCGGCTCTTGCGGGTCGCTCTTGATCTTGGCCATGATGAGGTCGATCTTCTCCATTTCCAAGTCTACGATGTCGTCCATGATGCGCATGGCCAGACGTGCATGCTGTTCAAACTTCTCAAAGTTGAACTTGGCGTCCTTGGTGAAAGGATTATCAACGTAGCTGTAGAGGTTCAGAGCCAGAAGACGGCAGCTGTCGTAGGGGCAGAGAGGAATCTCGCCACAAGGATTGGTGGAGATGGTGCGGAAGCCTAAGTCGGCATAGCAGTCGGGGATGCTCTCGCGGATGATGGTGTCCCAGAAGAGTACGCCGGGTTCAGCGCTCTTCCAAGCGTTGTGGACAATCTTCTCCCATAGTTTGCGTGCCGAGATCTCCTTCTTCACTTTTGGCGTGTCGCTGTCTGTGGGCCACTTCTGCGTGTAGGGACGGTTGTCTACAGCAGCCTGCATGAACTCGTCGTCGATACGCACGCTCACGTTGGCGCCAGTCACTTTGCCTTCGGCCATCTTGGCGTCGATGAAGGCTTCAGAGTCTGGATGTTTGATGCTGACCGTCAGCATCAATGCTCCTCTGCGGCCATCCTGAGCCACCTCGCGGGTGGAATTGCTGTAGCGCTCCATGAAGGGGACAAGGCCTGTAGAGGTGAGGGCGGAGTTGTTTACGGGAGAGCCTTTGGGACGGATGTGACTCAGATCGTGACCCACACCGCCGCGGCGCTTCATCAGCTGCACTTGTTCCTCATCGATTTTCATGATGGCGCCATAAGAGTCGGCGTTGCCATCAAGACCAATGACGAAGCAGTTGCTCAGCGACGCCACTTGGTGATCGTTTCCGATACCGGTCATAGGACTGCCGGCCGGAATGATGTAGCGGAAATGATCCAACAGATCGAAAACCTGCTGGGCAGTTAGCGGATTAGGATATTTCTTCTCTATGCGTGCGATTTCGTTAGCAATACGCCAATGCATGTCGACAGGGCTTTTCTCAAAGATATTGCCAAAGCTGTCTTTCATCGCATACTTGTTGACCCATACCCGTGCGGCAAGTTCATCGCCGTCGAAATACTTCAATGAGGCTTCGTATGCCTCATCGTATGAATATGTCTTTAAATTTTCCATGCTAGGACGTGTGATGGTGTTTAAGCGATGCAAAATTAGTTAATAGTTTTCATAATAAGAAATGATTTGTGTTATTTTTGTGCGCCCTCGTGACTGCTGTTTTTGTTCAAAATAGAAAACATTTTATTGAATCAAATTTTGAAAGTTGCCCAAAATCAAACACCTTGACTGTGTTGTCAGGATCCGCGACTGTATAAATTTGATTGAAAATTAATGGAGTAGGGTCTTTTTATTTTTCAATCTTCCATTCCTTTATCGTTCTTTCCTCAGTCGAGAAGTTGATGGCGACCTTCACGACCTTGCGGCCATCGGATTGGTAAGGAATGGTGTAGTCCTTCTCGTCGATTTGTCTCAGAGCCTTGTCCAGATCACCGTCAAGTTTCAGCTCCATGACGTAGATGGTCTTGTCGGTCTTGATGAGAATATCCAGACGGCCTTTGGCGTTGCGTACCTGTGAAAAGACATAACGGTTGAGGAAGGAGAACATCACGTAGAGCATCGCAGTGAAGTGTCCTTCTGTTGTCGGTGCGTCCTTGAGCGTGTTCTCTTGGTAGGGTATGGACGCGAAATAGCTGCGGGCAGCTGTCAGTGCCTTATCGATGTCATCGTCCAGCAGTGCCTCGGAGATGTCCCAGCAGGCATTGCTGGCAGGGACGGGATCGCTCTGCACATAGAAAGGAATG
>ONYS01000105.1 GCA_900322095.1 uncultured Prevotella sp. | reverse complement strand
TGACTGTTGGGAGTGGGGCTGACGGTGAGCTTGCTCACCAGGCAACCCCACTCCCAACAGGCAGAGGCGATAGCCTGACGGTGAGGATGAGATTTTCCTCCAAATCATCCACGGACTTTTTCACCTGTCCCCAACCAACTCAGATGTTCAAAGCAATTTTATCGAGAAAGAGCGCATCGACACCGACCAGCTGTCCTTGGGCAGCAGGTTGCGCATCACGTGGCTGCCCAACCGCGAATGCGTGGCGGAACATCGAGGAAACGGCAACTTTGTCGTGGTGAAGACGCGAAATACTAAACTCCACGTGGGCGACACCTTCGTCTGTCATCTGATGATACAGGGCGAACCGCTGTTTCTCGACCATGTCATCCACGACGGACTTGCTCCCTTGGGCTTCGTTGCCGGCAAGCGGGGCGGAGTCTCCATCACCATCATTTAGTCTCTTGTTGTCCTGTCTTTCTCTAAGATTTTTTATAACTTTGCGTCCATAATCAACGAAAGGCAATATAGATATGAGTCTACAAGAGATTTTGGACCACCGCCGTGCCATCCGGCACTACGACCCGCAAAAGCCCCTCGACCCCGAACGGGTAAAAGAATGTATCAAGATGGCCACGCTGGCCCCGACCAGTTCCAACATGCAACTGTGGGAGGCCTACCACGTGACAGACAAGGCTGTGCTCGACAAGCTTGCCCACGCTTGTCTCGACCAGCTCTCCGCCCGTTCGGCCCAGCAGATGGTGGTCTTCGTCACCCGTCAGGACCTCTACAAGCAGCACGCTGAGGCCGCACGGAAGTTTGAGGAAGGTAACCAACGGCGCAACAGCCCTAAGGAGAAACAGGAGAAGCGCATCAAGAAGTGGGACCTCTACTACGGCAAAGTGATGCCTTTCCTCTATTCGCGTGGCTTCGGCGTGTGGGGACTGGTGCGCAAACTGCTGGCTCAGCTCGTCGGCCTCAGACGTCCCATCGTCAGGCAAGTTTCTGAAGGCGACGTGCGCGTGGTGGTGCACAAGAGCTGTGCCCTGGCCGTACAGACTTTCATGCTGGCCATGAGCGAGGCGGGCTACGACACCTGTCCGCTCGAAGGCTTCGACAGCCTGCTCGTGAAGAAAGCTCTCGGCCTGCCTCGCAAGGTAGAGATCAATATGGTCATCACCTGCGGCGTGCGTCTTCCCGATGGCGTCTGGGGCGACCGCTACCGCCAGCCGTTCAGCGAGACCTACCACAGAGTGTAACAGAAGAACACAGAGACGATAAATGCCGCACGGAACTTCTCCATGCGGCATTGTCATTAGGTATGAGTATCTGTCTATCGAGTGACAGCTGGTATCAGTGCGCCAACAGCGGCTCCCACGGCAGCAGCCACAGCGGTGTTGGTGGTCTGGTCGGTGTGGCGCGGACGAGGATCGCGGGGAGGAAGAGCCTCAACCACCTTCACCTGGCGGGGATTGTCTCTCATCACATACATTCGGTCGTCGCGACGGTCGTTGAAGGCCTTCTGCTGACGGGGCTGGTCGAGGCGGCGGTCGGCATCCTTGCGGATCTCCTGGCGAGGCTTGTCGTTACGTACGTTGCGCTGTGCGTTGCTATTCACTGTGCCGAGCAGCATCATGGCTGCGATAAGGCTGAAAATCATCTTTTTCATAATCGCCATTGTTTTATGGTTCTACATTGCTTGTGGTTCATCATTCGAAGCTCTGGCCCCTTTGGCCTGAGTGTAATCTTCGTTGAATCACGCTGCAAAGATAGCTCAAAAATCAATGCCGGACCGATGGATTTTCCCTAAATCGCCGATGGATTTTCCCTATAGAGAAAGGGGAAATCATCCAGATGTCCCCTGGTCTCTACTTTGCCAACTTCGTGAAGAGCTTGGCCAGGGCGCCTAACACCTGCACAACGCTCTCCTTGTCGGGAACGGGAATGCGCAGGTTGGTCTCGCCCGTCTCCTTGTTGGTCTCCACAATGCTGTCGACAAACTCGCGCGTAGCTTCGGGCGACTCCAGCGTCTTGGTGAGGCCCGTGAAGAACGATACGCCCTCGGCCACGAGCTCCTGCGGCGAGCGATGGGGAGATTCCTTGCTGGCGGTAGCTGGATGGGGGGAATGGGGTGATTGGGGTTGATGGGGAGATTGGGGTGAATGGGGTTGATGAGAAGACTGACTGGAGACGTCGGGAGTTTCCACCTTGGTCTCCACCTCGTCGGTCGCAACGGGCTGGGCGTCGGTGTTATCGGTATCTTCCACCGTGGCCTTAATATTCTCCATCAGTTCGTCGAACTTGCTGTCGGAAGCGAAGATGGTGTCCTGGCCATCGTCGAGCACTCCGGCGAAGAGCGAAGCCTTGAAGCGCAACTTGCCCAGCATGGCCTCCTCGAAGCTGCTGGCCGAAACGAGGTTGATCACCTGGATATTGCGCTGCTGCCCGATGCGGTAAATGCGGGCAATGCGCTGCTCCAGTACGGCCGGGTTCCAAGGCAGGTCGACATTGATGATGGTTGAGGCTGCCTGCAGGTTGAGGCCAGTGCTGCCCGCATCGGTGGAGAGAAAGACGCGGCACTCAGGCTTGTCGGTGAAGTCGTTGACCAGGTCCTTGCGCTTTACCGACGGAACGCCGCCGTGAAGATAGGCAAAGCCCACATTGTTCTTGCGCAGTTGCTCGGCGATGAGCCGCGTCATCCGCTCCCACTGACTGAAGACGACGACCTTCTCGTCGCCACTCTCCACGATGTTGCTGATGATGTTCGTCACCTCGTCCACCTTGGTGTCGTAGCGGGTCGTTTGATCGAGGACATACGTGCTGTCGCACACGCAGCGCATCTCCTGCAAAAGCATCATCAGTCGGTTACGGTCGCTTTCAGAGAGAAAATGCAATCGCTCCCACTTGTACAGCAGACGGCTGACGGAGGCCTTTGCCTCGTTGTGTATCGTCATCTGCTCGTCTGTCATCGGCACCAGCAGGTTCTTGTCCTGTCGCTCCGGCATCTGCAGGCTCACCTGCTTCTTGGTGCGCCGGATAAGGATGTCCTTCAGCTTCTCCTTAATCTCCTTCAGATTCTTGTAGCCGATGGTGGCGCCCTTGTCGTCGGTGATGATATAATGATCGCGGAAGAGATAATAGGGCCCCAGACAGAACTGGTCGACAAGTTCCACGACGGAGAAGAGTTCCTCCAACCGATTTTCCAGAGGCGTGCCGGAGAGGATGACCGCATAGTGGGAGTCGATCTTGCGTGCCGCCCGGGCAATCTGCGTGTTCCAGTTTTTCAGTCGCTGCACCTCGTCGATGATGACCATATCGGTCTCCAGTCGGCCAAGAATCTTGATATCGTTGCAAGCCGCGTTATAAGAGACAATCTTGAACAGTTCGGGCGCAGCATACTGGTCGCGCCGCTGCAGGTGACTCCCCTCAATGACGTGGGCCTTCTCGTTGGTGAAACGCTCAATCTCCCTCTTCCACTGATATTTGAGCGATGTGGGGCATAGCACCAATATGCTGCCAACGAGTCCCTTATCGTGAAGGAGCTTGGCCGTACCAATGGCCTGGATGGTCTTGCCCAGTCCCATCTCGTCGGCGATGATGGCGCGTCCGGCACTGGCCGCAAAGCGTATGCCCTCCTCCTGATAAGGATAGAGCGTGGTGTTGAGCAGGTGGGCAAAGTCGTCATGGCTCAGGCTTTCAATCCACTTGCGGCGACGCTCTTTCTCTCTGGTCTCCAACACGAAGTCGAGGGCATCACGGTAGCACTTCATGGTGTCGTCGATGGCCAACGCGCGGTGCATGAACGTTTCGAAATGAGCATAGCCCTGGGGCAGCAGCACGCCTTGATCGTCAAAATATTCGGCAGCCAACTGGCGGAACTCTTCCTCGTGGTCGGTGCCGATACGGATGCACACCTTGCGCTCTTCGGCGTAGTTGACATAGACGGAAGTATAGGAGGGCGTCTCGCGGTGTACGCGATGGCCGTTGTGTATCCAGCGTTTCACAGCCTCAAGGTGCTTGCAGGTGCCGAGTTGCGAGGTCTTGAAGTCCATACATGAGCAATAGTTCCACGGACTTTGCGCACCGCGATAGACTACCTTATATTCCTGTCGCGTCTTGGGCGAAGCCACGCGGTAGGTACCGGGAGCATTCTCCTCGTCGACGCAGCTGATGGTCAGGTGCTCGTCGAGTGCGGCCTGTCGCCTGAGTTGTATCTGCCACGTCTTCAGGTCCAGTCCGTCGGGTTTATACTGATAGGGGATGTGCTTGCGCTGTTTTTTACTATTTGCCATGATTTTACTTTCGTTTTGTGAAAACTCCACAAATTTAGTCATATTCGGTGAGACCGGCAAAAGGTTGCTGCGGTTTTTTTTGACAGTAGCTCTAAGTTTTTGGTGTATAAGCTGTTTTGCAAGTACTCATGTCGGCTGACAACTAGTAGCATTCATGCTGAAAACGGGGAGAAAACATGCAGAAAACAGAAAACTACTATGCAGAAAACAGCGGAGCGTAAACGTAGAAAAGGCGAATGGTAGGAGGGTCGTCATTCCTGACGGCCAAGATTTCCGAGCGAACTGCCAACTAAAAGTACTATTCGGTTTCTTTCTTGGCCGTCAGGAATGACGGCCCTCCTATGCTCCTTCGAAGGGGCGCTGATGTAGTCATTCTTGGCTCTTTTTATACATTGATTGCCCATAAATAATCCACGAATCAGGCAATAATGTTTCTTCCCTTCTTTCGACTGAAGGGCTAGGGGCTTTTTTAGTGAGACATGAGTTTAGCACCCGGATCGGTGAGGCCATCAATAGCTCCGGCTGATATGGCCCACAGATATATGCTGGCCACAGAACAGTAGGGAGAATATCTGCGGCGATAACGCTCGAAGAGCTTACGGTCTATCTTTCTGTGCCGATAGAGCATCCTCATGCCCCGCACGATGGCCAGGTCGTCGTAGCTCAGGATATTGCTGCGCTGCATGCTGTGCAGCATCAGCATCTCGGCCGTCCACTTTCCGATGCCGGGTAGGGCGGACAGCTGTCGGCACACCTCGTCATCATCCATCTCGTTCAAGGCCTCCAGGTCAAATTCTCCGGAGAATATTTTCTCGCCAATCCCCTTGATATATTCCGCCTTCCGAAACGAGATGCCGTATTTCTGTATTTCTTCTGCCGACAAGCCATGAATCTTTTCCGGCGTGATGTCGCCCATGCCCGCCACCATCCGTTCCCAAATGGTCTGGTTGGCTTTCGTGGAAATCTGCTGACCCACAATCTGATAGATTAGATTCTGAAACAGATTCGGATTCACAGGGCGCCCTACAAATCCCAACTGCCGGATAGCCTCGCCCAGCCGCTTGTCTTTCTTGGTGAGATATTCAGTCTCCTTGCTGCCGTATTGAAAATACTGTTTATTCATGGGCGTTAGCTGATGAGTTGTTGCCGTTCATTGGCGTGAGCTGCTTCCCAGCCGATGATGGCCGCCTTGCGTTCCGGTTTCCAGTGGTAGTTGCCGAAGACGCCTGTGGAACGTATCACGCGATGACAAGGGATGAGCACAGCCACGGGATTGCTGGCCACCGCCGAGCCCACTGCCCGCGAGGCCTTCGGGTTGCCGATCGACTGCGCAAGCTGATGATAGGTGGTGAGTTGTCCTGCAGGCACCTTGACGAGCGATTCCCATACCTTCATCTGAAACTTCGTGGCTTTCAGATGCAGTCGCACCTCGCCAACGTCGTTCCAATTCAGTTGGAAGATGTTGGCAGCACAGGCGTTATTCTCGTCGGCCTGTTCCGTTAGCGAGGCAAAGGGGAAGGATGCCTGCAGCGTTTCGAGGGCCTGCTTCTTGTCGTCATCTACGAAGGCGATATAGCTGATGCCCTTCTTCGTAGAGGCGATGATGACCTCACCAAAGAGCGAGTCGGAAAACACATAATGCATCTGCAAGCCGGCTCCACCGCTCTGATATTCGCCCGGCGTCATGCCCTCAATATGTATAAAGAGGTCGTAGAGCCGGCTGGTGCTCGACAAGCCTGTCTTGTCGGCCGTCATGAGCAGAGAAGGATGCTCCTCACTGAGAATCCGCTTGGCATATTCCACATTCAGATATTCCAGAAACCGCTTAGGACTGATGCCGGCCCATTCAGTAAACATACGCTGAAAATGGAAAGGACTCAGACAGACGTGCGAAGCCACTTCCTCCAGCGACGGTTGCCGCTTCCGATTGGCCTCGATATATCTTATTGCTTCCGCTATTCGCTCGAAATTATTATCCGTCATGGTGATGTCTTATATTCTTGTGCAAAGGTAGCAGATATCCTTCAGAAGTGCAAGCCGTTTCTTGCTAACTTATCTATAATTCCCCACGTGGTAGACGATTATAGCGTCTTTGTCCAAAAATACATCGGCGGCTGGCAGTCGGTGAATCCCAACTTTTTATAGACGTGCATGGCCCTATCGTTGTCGCTTCTTACTTCCAACGTCACCTTGCAGCAGCCTGCCCGGCGGGCATAGCCTACCAACGCGTTCAGCAGTTGCGTGCCAAGACCTTTGTTCTCATTGTTCTCCGCAACAAACAGGTCGTGAATATACAGATAGGGCTTCGCCTTGAACGTAGACGTTATGAAAAAACAGGTGGAGAATCCCACATAGCGATTGCCCATGCTGAACAGAAAGCACCTGCACATCGGGTTGTCATGCAGCTGGCGCACCAGCGATTGCTGCTGTTCCTCGTCAAGTCCCTTCTCCATACCGCCCATAGGATTCACCATATAGCTACAAAGCATGGTCAGATAAGCCTCCCTTTGTTCACGAACCGTCAGGTCGCACAATTCCAATCTTACGTTTTCCATCTCTTATTACCTTTATTGCCATCTTCCGACGCAATCCGCTGATCTTCAGTATTGCATCTGTCGGCAAACTCTTTTGCGTGCAAAGGTAATCTTTTCTCTGCAACCAGCCAAAGAAATAGCTGGTTCAAGTCTCTCTTCTCCCTTCCCTTCGTAGGGAGGTGGTGGGGCTACTATCTTCTATCTGCGTACTTTGTGCTGGTGTACCTCTTCGAGGCACTGAGTCCAGTTATTTTAGCAGCACTAAGTCCCCAGTCTACGCTTCTATCTTCGCTAGACTGGGGTTACCGAGAGTGTACCCCTTCGGGGCACTAATCACTGATGTCTATCACATGGCACGCTAGTCCATGATAGCTTGCAGACAAAAAAGAAGTGGAATCTGCATGGTAGGAGGGTCGTCATTCCTGACGACCAAGAAAGAAAGTCCGCTTGCGAGTCAAACGCAATCCCTCGTCGTCAGGAATGACGCCCCCCTACAACTCCGAAAGCAGCGAGCCCACGGGGATACTGATGCCAAAGAGCATCTGCAGGGCAATGGCTCCACCGAGAATCTCTGCCAACGACGTGGACACACTGGCCAGGATGGCACTCACCACGATGGGACGACCCACCCAGCGGGGAGCGTACTTCACGGCCGCCTCGCTCAGACAGAGACCCGTGACGATGCCCATGTGGGCCACATTGTGCTGCAAGGCAATGAGCATGATGGTGGAGAGCGTCACCACCCACAACAGTGCATAACCATATTCAGACCCGGCGGCGAAGTTGCTCGCCCAGTTGCCCGGATCGATGAATCCAACGGTGACCAGCAGTCCCGGACCGATATACTTGAAGATGTCGAGGGCACCCAGCACATGGGGATGCCGCTTGTTCTTCAACTCGCTCAAAATGTTCATAATAATATGTATACTTTTTTGTTGATTCCCCGACGCTTTCCTCCCGCTCCTATGGCTTAAAGCTTGAACCGATGGGCCTGGTCGATAAACGACATCACTTCGTAGGCCACACGCTCCGGACAGTCGATCTCCATCAGGTGGCGCTCACCTTGCAGGATGGTGAAGTGGCATCCGCGGGTGACGTTCCACGCATACATATTGCTGTCGTAGTAGTCGGCCATCAGCGGGTCTTCTGAGCCGAAGAGATAGCCCACCGGCACCTTGCCCAGTCGCAGGTCGGCTTCGCAGTCCTCAAGGCTGTCCCACTGATTTTGCGGTTCCGGCGCATACATCAGGGCTTCCATGTTCAGACCACCGCTGCCCAGCGACGCCATCTCCTCCATTTTCTTGGGTACGCCAGTCTCGGGATTGCGCAGCGCCACAGCCATCATGTGGCTCAGGTCCTTCTCCTGGATCAGGTCGGCCCAGTGGTGGGAGTTCTGCGGCTTGAGATGCGGGGCGAGGAAGAAGCTGCAAAAGTCGATGAGCATCTCCGGATGATTCTTGTAGAACCACCATCCCGGATTGGTGCCATGGCATTTGCCCACATAATGAAAACGCTTGATGCCCATCTTTATTGCAAAGTCATAGACATCTGTCCCCCACTGCCGCGACCAGTGCGTCGTGCCGTCGGCGTTCTTCTGGTCGGTGATGCCATCAAAGCGCATGATGATGCAGTAGACATGATAGCGGCGGGCCAACAGTTCGGCCACAGGCATGAACGTATGAAAATAGAAGGCTGCGGTGACGACCACCTCCTCGTTTTCCTTGCCCAGCTCGGCATAGGTCAGCTCGGCGCCATTGTCCAATACGAGGCTCTTGGCCTCTCCTTTGATCTTGTTTGCTTCCATAGACATATTGTTTTTGTCATGGCAAAGATAGTGATCTGCGGTCTATATCGGATGTTCGAAAACCACGATTTAATTTCCTTTTTCTAAGAATCTGACCGTATTATTTTGGAAATCGGCAATTATTCCCTACTTTTACGCAAAACAAGAAAGCATGGCAATAGAAATAGAACATTTCACTGCGGCCGACTTCGATGCCTACAACAAAGACACCTATCAGAACTATATCTCGCCCGACTTGGCCTTTATTGTCAATACGAAAGGGCTGAGCTCTGAATTCTTCCGTCTCAACTGTCCGCTGGAGCTTGCCGAGGGGCGGCTTGTGCGCATCGTGAGTGGAGAGGTGACCTACATCATCAATATGCAGCGCTATCATCTGCATGCCTTCGATGTCATCATCATCCCTGAGGGTGCCGTCTTAGAGGTAGCAGGCTTCAGCGACGACCATGCCCTGCAGGCCGTCACCCTGAAGCATCTCCCTGCCGATGCCACCGTCAACGAGCCGCAGATGCTCTCCCTCGATAATCACGACTGGCAGCGCTTGTCGACCTATCTCTCGGTGCTGTATCAGACGGTCCATCAGCCCAGCTTCGACCGCCAATCGGTGCGCTATCTCCTGGCAGCCATGGTCAGGGATATGCTGTTTCTTGCTTCGGTGAGGCAGCACGTCGGCGACCGGAGCAATATGAATCGGCGGGAGCAGGTGTTCAATCGGTTCATCCGACTGGTCAACGAGCATGGGGCCACTGAGCATCGCATCGCTTTCTATGCCGACGCCCTGTGTATCTCGCCCAACCATCTGAGCAACATCGTCAAGGACACCAGCGGCCATACCACAGCCTACTGGATAGACCAGGCTGTAGTGCGTCAGGCCAAGCTCTTGCTTGCCCATTCCGACAAGATGATTTATGAGATAGCCGATGAGCTGAAGATGAAGAATGCCAGTTTCTTCGGCAAGTTCTTCAAGCGTCAGACCGGCCTTACACCTGGAGAATACAGAAACAAGAAAGAGTAAAAACGAGTACTCATGCCGGCTAGCTGCTGAAACGATCTTCGGTGACGACCGTCACGTTTCTTCGCGACGACCGTCACGTTGTTTCGCGACGACCGTCACGTTTCTTCGCGACGACCGTCACGTTCAAGGTGGCAAGCTGAGGAACGGAAAAAATTTGACTTTAAGCAGGCTATGGAGAATGTACACTACCGCAATCTGCAGGAATGGAAGGATTTTAACCTGTATGGGAATCCAGCACAGCGGCGAAAAGAGTTGCCCCAAAAAGTTGGTTAAGATGATTCACAAACTTGATACCCTACTTTCTAAAGTATGGTAGGATGGTTATTGTTTCGTTAGTCAGGCACAAGAAAGGCTCCTAGTGATTGACGTTGTTGTCGATCTTCCACTCCTTTATCGTCCTTTCCTCTGTCGAGAAGTTGATGGCGACCTTAACGACCTTGCGACCATCGGACTGGTAAGGAATGGTATAGTCCTTCTCATCGATCTGTCTCAGCGCCTTGTCCAGGTCACCGTCAAGTTTCAGCTCCATGACGTAGATGGTCGTGTCGGTCTTGATGAGAATATCCAGACGGCCTTTGGCGTTGCGTACCTGTGAATAGACATACCGGTTAAGGAAGGAGAACATCACGTAGAGCATCGCA
>ONYS01000094.1 GCA_900322095.1 uncultured Prevotella sp. | reverse complement strand
TTTTCCCTTACTACAACAAAGGTAAAAATTAACCGAGAAACAACAAGGTTTTACCCTCGTTTTCTATCAACTGCAAAGGTAAGGTGACAGTTGTCACGTGAAATTGTGTGGTCGAAACAACGTGACCATGTCTCGTGACGGTCATCACGAAACAACGTGTCGTTCGTCACGAATCATAACATCTCTAATGTTGTGCAAACTGCGCAAAATGAGACCATTTCACTACGAAATTCCCCGATACATTCAACGTGAGGAAAAAATCTAAGTCGTTTATTTTGCCGTTAGCCGTTTTTGATTTAAATTTGCAAAAGAAAAATGAATATCGATATTCAATGAAAGAATTTGTTATTTCCGAAGCCAAGGCCGAGACGGCTATATTGGTGGGACTGATTACGCAAAGCCAAAACGAAGCTAAAACGAAGGAATACCTTGACGAGCTCGAGTTCTTGGCCGATACGGCTGGTGCCGTGACCGTGAAACGATTCACCCAGAAAGTGGCAGGCCCCAACCAGACGTCTTACGTTGGCAAAGGCAAACTGGAAGAGATAAAACAGTATATCAAAGAAGAGGACGAGAATGGTCGCGAGATTGGTATGGTGATCTTCGACGATGAACTGTCGGCCAAGCAGATACGCAATCTTGAGAAAGAGTTGGGCGTAAAGATTCTCGACCGCACATCGCTCATCCTCGACATCTTCGCCATGCGCGCCCAGACCTCCAATGCCAAGACCCAAGTGGAATTGGCCCAATACCGCTATATGCTGCCGCGTCTGCAACGACTCTGGACCCACTTGGAACGCCAAGGCGGTGGCTCCGGCTCGGGTGGCGGAAAAGGTAGCGTGGGACTGCGCGGTCCTGGTGAGACCCAGCTCGAGATGGACCGCCGTATCATCCTGCAGCGTATGAGTCTGCTCAAACAACGTCTTGTAGAAATCGACAAGCAGAAGGCCACCCAGCGCAAAAACCGCGGCCGACTTATCCGCGTGGCCTTGGTGGGATATACCAACGTGGGCAAATCGACCATCATGAACCTGCTGGCCAAGAGCGAGGTGTTTGCCGAGAACAAGCTTTTCGCCACACTCGACACGACGGTGCGCAAGGTGGTGATAGAGAACCTGCCCTTCCTGTTGGCCGACACCGTGGGATTCATACGCAAGCTACCCACCGACCTCGTCGATTCGTTCAAGTCTACGCTCGATGAGGTGAGAGAGGCCGACTTGCTCGTGCATGTCGTCGACTTGTCACATCCTGACTTCGAGGAGCAGATTGGTGTGGTGAACAGCACCCTGAAAGACCTGGGCTGTGCCGACAAGCCTGAGATCATGGTATTCAATAAGATAGACAATTATCACTGGGTGGACAAGGAGCCGGACGACCTGACGCCTGAAACGAAGGAGAACATCACTCTCGACCAACTCAAGGCTACATGGATGGCCCGTGAGGGAGAGAACTGCGTCTTCATCTCGGCAAAGAATCACGAAAACATAGAGGAGTTGAAGCAGACACTTTACAAACGCGTCAGGGAACTTCATGTACAGAAATACCCTTACAACGACTTTCTCTATCCAGAAATTAACGAATAATCACTTACGCTAACGCAATAACTATGAGCAATTACAGACAACTTACAGAGGAAGAAATCAACATCTTAGAAGATAACAGCTGCTGGGCTGAGGATTGGACATCCGTTCTCGTCGACGAGGACTTCAAGCCCAACTTCTTCCACCGTGTCATGTTCTACGGCGACATCCGCTTGGGCGCCACCGAGAAGAACGTGGAAATAACAAATGGTTTCTTCAAGCATTGTGGTATCAACAATTCTACACTGCGCAACGTAACAGTTGGCGACAACTGTCTGATTGAGAACATCAGCAACTATATCAACAACTATAAAATCGGCGACGACTGCTATATCTCCAATGTCTGCACCCTCGAGACCACCGAAGGCGCCACCTACGGCAAAGGCAACCTCATCAGCGTGCTCAACGAGGTGGGCGAAGGCAACGTGATGCTCTTCGACAACCTCAACTCGCAGTTCGCTGCCTTCATGGTGAAGAACTCCGGCGACAAGGAGATGAAGACCCAGTTGCGCCACATCATCTCGCGCGAGGTGAAAGAAGATATGCCCGACTGTGGCGTCATCGGCGACCGCGTGAAGATCATCAACACGAAAGAGATCACCAATGCCATCATCGAGGACGAATGCGAGGTCAACGGTGCCAGCCGGCTGAGCGACTGCACGCTGTTGAGCACCAACAACGGCAACGTCTATGTGGGCACCGGTGTCATCATCGAGAACTCTATCATCAGCGAGGGCTCCCGCATCATCAATTCGGTGAAGATGCAGGACTGCTTCGTGGGCGAGGCCTGCCAGATCAGCAATGGCTTCACCGCTTCGCAGAGCGTGTTTTTCGCCAATAGCTATATGAGCAACGGCGAGGCTTGCGCCGCCTTCTGCGGTCCATTCACCGCCAGCCACCACAAGAGCTCGCTGCTCATCGGCGCGCAGTTCAGCTTCTACAATGCAGGTTCGGCCACCAACTTCTCCAATCATGCTTACAAGATGGGTCCCATGCACTGGGGTATGCTGGAGCGCGGCACCAAGACGGCCAGCGGTGCCTACCTGCTGTTGCCGGCGACAATAGGCACGTTCAGCGTCTGCTTCGGCAAGTTGATGCACCACCCCAACACACGCAAGCTGCCCTTCTCCTACCTTATCGCCGAGGGCAACACGATGTATCTCGTGCCCGGCCGCAACATCACCACGGTGGGTCTCTACCGCGACATCCGCAAGTGGCCCAAGCGCGACACCCGTCCTCAGGGCGGTCAGAAGAGCATTGTCAACTTCGACTGGCTGTCCCCCTTCTCCGTTGGCGAGATTCTGCAGGGCAAGAAAATCCTCGAAGACTTGCGCGATGCCTCGGGCGAAGACGTGTCGTCCTACAACTATCATGAATACGTCATCAAGAGCAACAACCTGCAAAAGGGCATCCAGTCCTACGACATTGCCCTGCGCATCTACATGGGTGCCGTGCTGAAACGCGTTCAGAAGTGGAACCTCTTCTCGGCTCCACGCGCCACTGTCGGTGAAGGCGAATGGGATGATCTCTCGGGTATGCTCTTGCCTATGAGCGAGGAGCTGCGCCTCGTTGAGGACATCAAGAGCGGAGCTCTGAGCACAACGCAGCAAATCATCGACCGCTTTGAGGAAATCAATGCCAACTATCGTGACTATCAGTGGACGTGGACCTACAAGGTGATCTGCGACTACTATGGTGTTGACAGCATCGACGACCAGCTTGCCGACCGCATCCATCAGGACTATGTGACCGCTCGACGCGCCTGGATTGCAGAAATCCGCAAAGATGCTGAGAAAGAATACAAGATGGGCGACATTGAGGAGAGTGTGCTGAACAACTTCCTCGACAAGCTCGACCATGAGATCGACTATGAAAACTAACCCATAAAACAACAACAATGAAGAAAATTAATCTTTTATTACTGATTCTCCTCATCGCGTTGGGAATCCAGGCCAAGGACTACCCCTACACTACGGTGAAAGGAGATCCGATGCAGACCCGTATCTATACGCTCGACAACGGTCTGAAAGTCTACTTGTCGGTGAACAAGGCCAAGCCGCGTATACAGACCTACATTGCCGTCCGTACGGGCTCGCGCAACGATCCGCCAGAGACCACAGGTCTGGCTCACTACCTGGAGCACCTGATGTTCAAAGGTACTACCCACTTCGGCACATCCAATCTCGCCAAGGAGAAGCCGTATCTCGACGACATTGAGGCCCGCTATGAGAAATACCGCACGCTGACCGATCCCGCACAGCGTAAGCAGGCCTATCACGAGATCGACTCCGTTTCGCAATTGGCTGCCCAATACAATATTCCCAACGAATACGACAAGATGATGGCGGCCTTCGGAAGCCAGGGCACCAATGCCTACACTTCCAACGACGTCACCTGCTACGTGGAGGATATCCCCAGCAATGAGGTTGACAACTGGGCACGCGTTCAGGCCGACCGCTTCCAGAATATGGTGATCAGAGGTTTCCACACTGAGCTTGAGGCCGTGTATGAGGAATACAATATCGGACTGGCTCAGGACTCCCGCAAGGAGTGGGCCGCTATCTACAAGCTGCTCTTCCCCACGCATCCCTACGGAACGCAGACCACCATCGGCACGCAGCAGCACCTGAAGAATCCCAGCATCACCAACATCAAGAACTACTTCAAGCGCTACTATGTGCCCAACAACGTGGCCATCTGTATGGCTGGCGACTTCAACCCCGACGAGGTGATAGCAACCATCGACAAGTATTTCTCTTCGTGGAAAGCCGATCCCAACCTCTCCGAGCCCCAATATGCTCCGTTGGCACCCATCACTCAGCCCCGCGACACCACCGTCTATGGGCAGGAGGCTGAGAACGTGATGATGGCCTGGCGCTTCGACCGTGGCAACAGTCTGCAGCAAGACACCCTCACCATCATCAACCAGCTGCTCTGCAACGGCAAGGCTGGACTCTTCGACGTAGACCTCAACCAGCCTCTGAAGGTGCAGGCTTCTGATGATGGCTTCGACGCCCTGACCGACTACTCCATGTTCTACCTCTACGGACTGCCCAAAGAGGGACAAAGTCTGAAGGATGTCCGCCAGCTGCTGCTTAGCGAAATGAAGAAATTGAGAGACGGCGACTTCGCAGAAGACCTTCTGCCCGCCATTGTCAACAACTACAAGCGTTATTACTATCAGCAACTGGACAACAACCAGTTCCGCGCCAACATGTTTGTGGATGCATTCATCAACCGCATTCCCTGGGAGCAGGTGGCCGGAAAGATTGACCGCATCTCCAAACTCACAAAGGCTGACATCGTTAGATTCGCCAATGATCACTTCGGCGACAACAACTTGGTCACGGTGTATAAGGCTCAGGGCAACGACACAACTATCCACAAGATAGACAAGCCAGCCATCACTCCCATCCCCACCAACAACGACAAGCAGAGCGAATTCCTCAAAGAACTGATCAGCACAAAGGTGACACCCATCCAGCCTCAGTTTATCGACTTCAACAAGGACCTCGACAAAGCCACCTTCGAGAAGGGTCAGACTACCTTATTATATAAGCAGAACACGAGCGACGACCTCTTCACGCTCGCTATCACCTTCCCAGTTGGACAGGAGAACACGCCGCGCCTCAACACAGCTGCCGGACTCATCGACTATGCCTCGACCAACAAGATGACGCTGGCCCAAGTGCAGAAAGCCTTCTACACGCTGGCTTGCGACTATAGCGTTGCCGTGAATAGCGACGAGACCACCTACTATCTCACCGGTCTGAACACCAACTTGCCCAAGGCCCTCAGCCTCTTCAACGAACTGCTGCAGACGGGTCATGTGAGCAAGGACGACTACAACAACTACGTTGAAGCCGTGCTGAAGAACCGCAAGGAAGTGAAGACCAGTCAGCGCAACTGCTTCATGGCCGTCCAGAGCTATGGTTTCTATGGACCTCGCAACAACTTCAACGACATCATGAGCGAGAAAGAGATGCGTGAGGCCAATCCCGACGAGCTGCTTCGCCTTGTGGGCAACCTCCGCCACCAGCTCAACGCCACCGTGATGTACTACGGCCCAACGCCGATGGCCGACTTGGAGAAGCTCATCACCAAGACCATGCCCCGCAAGAAGAACGTGGCCAAGTTTGCCTACGAGGCCCATCGCTACACACAGGCCGAGACCAATGAGCCTAAAGTGCTGATCGCGCCTTACGACGCCAAGAACATCTATATGATGCAATACTACAACGAGAATATCGGTTGGAATCCCGACCATGCCTCTATCATCCGACTCTTCAACAACTACTTCGGAGGCGGCATGAGCGGCATCGTATTCCAGGAATTGCGCGAGGCCCGCGGACTCGCCTACTCGGCCTTTGCTGACTATGATGAGCCAAGTCACAAGGAGGACAAAGAGCAGTTCTACACCTACATCATCACTCAGAACGACAAGATGATCGACTGCGTGAAGGAATTCAACTCTCTCTTGGACAGTATCCCACAGCGGGAGACCACGTTTGAGAATTCAAAACAGTATGTGCTGAAGAATATCGCCTCGCGTCGTGTGCAGAAGTTTGCCATCCTCTCCAACTACCACTACGCACAGCGCATGGGTCTTGACTACGACATCAACAGCCGTATCTACAAAGAGATTCCCGGAATTACCCTGGAACAAATAGTGAAGTTCGCCAACGAGCACATTGCTCACAAGCCTTTCACCTACATCATCCTCGGCGATGAGAAGGAGCTCGATATGAATGCCATCTCGAAGTACGGACCCGTGCAGCGGGTATCGCTCGAAGAGGCCTTCGGCTATTAACGAAATCCATAGAGCGTACGGTTGTTGTATAACCGTACGCTCTCTACCAATCATACAGATAATACTTTAAAACAAAAAACAATGTCAAAACAAGTTGATTTCAAGTACGCACCCATGTTCCAGTTGGGTAAGGACGACACCGAGTATCGTCTGGTTTCCAAGGAAGGCGTCAGCGTAGGTGAATTTGAAGGAAAAGAAATTCTCAAGGTCTCTCCCGAAGCCTTGACTCTCTTGGCTCAGCAGGCCTTCCACGATTGTGAGTTCATGCTGCGCCGCAAGCACAATGAGCAGGTGGCCGCCATCCTGAAAGATCCCGAGGCCTCTGAGAACGACAAGTACGTGGCCCTGCAGTTCCTGCGCAATGCAGAGACGGCAGCCAAAGGCGTTCTGCCTTTCTGCCAGGACACGGGTACGGCCATCATCCACGGCGAGAAGGGACAGCAGGTATGGACAGGTTTTGATGACGCTGAGGCTCTGAGCCGCGGTGTGTTCAACACCTACACCCAGGAGAACCTGCGCTACTCGCAGAATGCTCCTCTGACGATGTACGACGAGGTGAACACCCGTTGCAACCTCCCTGCACAGATCGATATTGAGGCTACAGAGGGAGCCGAGTACCACTTCATCATGGTGGCCAAAGGCGGTGGCTCTGCCAACAAGACCTATTTCTATCCGATGACCAAGGCTACCATCCAGAACGAGGGCACGCTGCTTCCCTTCCTGGTAGAGAAGATGAAGAGCCTCGGCACCGCAGCCTGCCCGCCCTACCACATCTGCTTCGTAATCGGCGGTACATCGGCTGAGAAGAACCTGCTCACGGTGAAGCTTGGCAGCATCAAGTACTACGACAGCCTGCCGACCACTGGCGACGAGACCGGTCGCGCCTTCCGCGACACAGACCTCGAAGCCAAGCTGCTCGACGAGGCCCACAAGATTGGTCTCGGTGCACAGTTCGGCGGCAAGGCTTTTGCCCACGACATCCGCGTCATCCGTCTGCCTCGCCACGGCGCTTCCTGTCCCATCGGTCTAGGCGTGAGCTGCTCTGCCGACCGCAACATCAAGGGTAAGATCAACAAGGATGGCATCTGGTTGGAGAAGATGGACAGCAATCCTTCTGAACTCATTCCCGAGGAGTACCGTCGTCCGGGTGAGGGCGCTAAGGGCGTAGAGATCGATCTCGACAAGGGCATCGATCACGTACGCGCTGAGTTGACCAAGTATCCTGTCTCTACCCGCGTGAGCCTCAACGGCACCATCATCGTGGCCCGCGACATCGCTCATGCCAAACTGAAGGCACGTCTGGATGCAGGCGAGGATCTGCCGCAGTACTTCAAGGATCATCCCATTCTCTATGCCGGACCGGCCAAGACCCCGGAAGGAATGCCTTGCGGCTCTATGGGTCCGACCACAGCCAACCGTATGGATCCCTATGTGGACGAATTCCAGGATCATGGCGGCTCACTCGTGATGATTGCCAAGGGCAACCGCACACAGGTGGTGACAGATGCCTGCAAGAAGCATGGCGGCTTCTATCTCGGCACAATCGGTGGTGTAGCAGCAGTGCTCTCGAAAGAGTGCATCACCAGCATCGAGTGCGTAGAGTATCCCGAGCTCGGCATGGAAGCTATCTGGAAGATTACGGTCAAGGACTTCCCGGCCTTCATCCTCGTGGATGACAAGGGCCACGACTTCTTCAAGGAGCTGAAGCCCTGGAACTGCTCTTCCTGCAAAAAGTAAACAACCCGCTTGAAAACATTAAGGGGCAGGCACCAATTGGTGTCTGCCCCTTTTTAATTTCTATCGAAACTATAGCAACTATAGTAACTATAGTCACTATAGCAACTATAGAATCTATAGCCCCTATGATTATTCCTTGATCATGCTCACCGACCGCTTGATAAACGTGTCGAGCGATGCGCCCGTAAGCATTCCGTTTTGCAACAAAGCCAAGTCGATAAGCTGGTGGATCACCTTGTTGTCCTTGGCGTAGTCGTCAACGATAGCGTTGCGCTTCTTGCGAAGCTCGTCGATCTTAGCCTGCGTATCCTTGAGGTCCTTCTTCTCCTCCTCAGTGATCTCCTCAGCCTTCTTCTTCGACTGCTCCTGATGCAGCACGGCCAGACGAGCCTGCTCGCCCTTCATGTCGGCATCGATAGGCTTGAGCGACTCTGCAGTAGCGTCGTCCACCTTGTCAAGCACATTCTTAACGAGCTCATTGTCGGCATTGAGCACTAACTCATAGGAGTCGGCCATCTGGGCATAGAATCCCATTCCAGGCTGGAAGCGGCTCATATCCTTCATACGGCGCATATATTCGTTCTGGGTAATCAGCACAGGCATTTCCTCTGCGCCCAGAGATTCCACGGTCACCGTGAAGTTCTTTTTGGTCAATACAGGCATCTGAGAACGGAAGGCTTCTGTCAAATTGTCACGTTGCTCTGACGTCATATCGGTCTTCGTCGGGTCTTTCTTCATGATCAAGCGGTCGATCACGTCGGAATCGACTCTCGAGAAACGGCTTTTCTCAAACTTCTGCTCCAGCATGCTTGCCATAGGCACGTCGAGCTGACCGCTCATCAGCAGCACGTTGTAGCCCTTCTTCTTGGCAGCATCGATGTAGGAGTACTGCTTGTCCTTATCTGTTGAGTAGAGATAAATCAGATTGCCATCCTTATCCGTCTGGTCGTCCTTGATAAGGGTCTTGTACTCTTCAAAGGTATAGTACTTGCCCTCGGTGTCCTTCATCAGCGCGAAGTCCTTTGCCTTGTCATAGAATTCAGGCTGCGACAGCATACCGTAGTTGATGAAAAGTTTCAAGTCGTCCCAAATCTCCTCAAAATGCTTGCGGTCTTCCTTGAAGGTCTGGTTGAGCTTGTCGCCCACCTTACGAGTGATGTAAGTGGAGATTTTCTTCACGTTGGCATCGCTCTGCAGATAACTACGGCTGACATTCAAAGGAATGTCGGGCGAGTCGATCACACCATGAAGCAACGTCAGGAAGTCTGGCACAATACCCTCAACCTGGTCGGTGACGAACACTTGATTGCAGTAGAGCTGAATCTTATTGCGCTGCAGGTCAATGTTGCTCTTGATGCGTGGGAAGTAGAGAATACCAGTCAGGTTGAAGGGATAGTCCACATTCAAGTGAATCCAGAACAGCGGCTCATCCTGCATGGGATAAAGCTTGCGGTAGAACTCCTTGTAGTCCTCATCCTTCAGCGTCGATGGGGTCTTCGTCCACAGAGGCACAACGTCATTGATAACATTGTCCTTATCGGTATCCTGCATCTTGCCGTCTTTCCATTCCTGCTTCTTGCCAAACACGATGGGCACAGGCATGAACTTGCAGTACTTGTTGAGCAGTTCCTCAATCTTCGACTTCTCAAGATACTCCTTGCAGTCGTCGGCAATGTGAAGAATCACGTCGGTACCGCGGTCGGTCTTCTCTGCATCATCGATCTCGAATGCTGGTGAACCATCACAGGTCCAGCGCACAGCCTTGGCACCTTCTTTATAACTAAGGGTAAGAATCTCTACCTTACTGGAAACCATAAAGGCAGAATAGAAACCCAGTCCGAAATGACCGATGATGGCATTGGCCTTATCCTTATATTTATCGAGGAAATCAGTAACGCCCGAGAAGGCAATCTGATTGATGTATTTGTCAATTTCCTCCTCTGTCATTCCGATTCCATGGTCACGGATAGTGAGCGTACCCTTGTCTTTATCGAGGAAGATCTCAACCTTCAAGTCGTTTGCATCGCCTTTGAAGTCACCTTGCTGAGCAAGAGTCTTCAACTTCTGCGTAGCATCCACAGCGTTGGAAACCATCTCGCGAAGGAAAATTTCATGGTCTGAATAAAGAAATTTCTTAATCACCGGGAAGATGTTCTCGGTAGTAACTCCAATATTACCTTTTTGCATATCGTTATACTATTTAAATATTTTCAGTCTATCCAAGACTGAGCAAACAACGTGCCAAATCAAACGAAACTATGAAAAAGTTAGTCTATTCCTTTATTATTTATAGAGATATAGCAGCTGCCAATGATGAAACCGAACAACTCAAGGCGATGACACCAGCGTATTTCTACGAAAGAAAGAAATCCAGAACGTGGCACATAAAATGTTTTGTGCGTAAGTTATTACCGTCCGACGTTCGTCGGACGATCGTCTAACGTTCGTCGGACGATTGTCTAACGTTCGTTGGACGATTGTCTAACGTTCGTCGGACGATTGTCTAACGTTCGTCGGACGATTGTCTAACGTACGTCGGACAGCATCAGCATTCGAAGTTTCGATATAGTACTCCACGAACACAGAGCAACTAAACAAGGGCAAGTGCATTACTGTGAGAAACCGCAGCAAGCCGGAAGCCGACAATTCACTTCTTTTAATTTTATCTTTTTCCTTTGCTATCTCACAGAAATTTATTAAGTTTGTGGAAAAATAGCGGCAACTATGGTAAACTATCCCATTGGCATACAGACATTCGAAATCATTCGCAGCAACGATTACTTATATATCGACAAGACGAAATACATATACGAAGCCACACATCCAGGCAGGTATGTATTTCTCTCGCGTCCCCGTCGTTTCGGCAAGTCGTTGCTCACGAGTACGTTGGATGCCTATTTCTCCGGGCGCAAAGATTTATTCAAGGGACTTGCCATCGAGAAGTTGGAGAAGGAATGGAAGGTTTATCCTGTGCTGCATTTTTCATTGGCTTCAGCAAAACTAGGTACGGTAGAAGACTTGCATGTCCAGCTTCGCATTCAGCTTGAGCGCAACGAGAAACGTCATGGCATTCACACAGATATTACCAACATTTCAGAGCGTTTCCAAAATTTGGTCACATCACTTTATGAGAAGACGGGCACGCAAGTCGTTGTCCTTATCGACGAGTACGACGCGCCTATGCTCACAGTGCTTCATGACAGCAAGCGTCTCGAGCAGATGCGCACAGAGTTGCAGGCATTCTATTCTCCGCTGAAAGACCTCGATCCTTACCTTCGCTTTGTCTTCATCACGGGCATCACAAAGTTCTCACAGCTCAGTATCTTCTCCCAGCTCAACAACTTGAACAACATATCCATGTTGCCGCAGTATGCCGCAATGTGTGGCATAACAATAAAAGAGTTGGAAGATAACTTTCAGGAAGGAATC
>ONYS01000043.1 GCA_900322095.1 uncultured Prevotella sp. | reverse complement strand
GCTTTCAACGAACAAGAAGGTTGACTTCTGCCGCGAGATGATACAGGAAGAGGCCCGCTACCGCTTGATGCGCAATGGCCTGGAGAAGCGCCAGCAGGCTTACAAGCTCGCTTCGCTCTACTATCAGGCCAGCTATGAGGGCGACTGCTGGTGGCTCACGCAGTATAGCGTCAGTGCCTATCAGGACAGTACCCTCGTCGGGACTAAGGATTTTGTGGCAGAAGCTATCAGTCTGCTCGAGTCTGCCCAGACACAACAGTGGAACAAGAAGGAGGAGCGCCAGCAGTTCGAGCTGCAGCAGAAATCGCTCTACGCCCTGGCCTTCATCCGTCGCGATCCCATGTTGCTGGAAAGCTATGATGCCAACTACAACGTGGTAATTACCTATCAGCCCCGCTCGCGTCAGTATCAGGCCATGCAGCGTCTGCTCGACTTCAGCAATCGTTATCGGCAGAGCGTTGCCAGCTACATCAGCCGTTGCGATGTGCTGAAGGCCTTCTCGAAAAAGAAGGGCTGAGACCTCTTTTAGCTCCAGAGCGGCGATAGTAGCTATAGCTTCTATAGTCTCTATAGCAACTATAGTCTCTATAGCAACTATAGCCCCTATAGCAACTATAGCGACTATCTCAACTATCGCCGCTCTGGAGCTTCTACCTTTGTAAAACACCCTATTCCTTATTCTAAAAAGGCCTTAGTCTAAAAAATCTATCACAGCATGCAATAAATAGCTGGAAAGGATTTCATTATCCCGTTTTTTATCAGTAATTTTGCATAATGAACAGATCAACCAATCAAAACCAATATGAAAATAAAAACCATTATCACCGCTTGTTTAGCGATGTTGGCTATTAGCGGATTCGCCCAGCCGAAAGTGGCGGATTACAGAGTAGTACCTCTTCCTCAGAACATAGTACAACAAAAAGGTAATCCCTTTGTTCTGACCAATCATGTAACCATTTCCTGCAGCTCCAAAGAAGAGGCCCTGAAGCGCGATGCAGAATTCCTGCGCGACTACGTGAAGGAGTATACTGGCATTCAGCTTGATATCGTCGAAGGTAAAGGAGACATCCAGCTCAATCTGGACAAGAAGATCCTGCAGCCCGAAGGCTATGCCATCACGGTGAACAGCAAGCGCGTGACGCTGAGCGGACAGACGCCCGCCGGTGTCTTCTATGCCATTCAGACCCTGCGCAAGAGTCTGCAGCCCAACGTGAGTCAGATCGAGTTGCCCGCCGTCTCCATCACCGACGCTCCCCGCTTCGCCTATCGCGGCATGATGCTCGACTGCGCACGCCATTTCTTCTCGGTCAGCTTCGTGAAGAAATTCCTCGACATGATGGCCATGCACAACATGAACGTCTTCCATTGGCATCTGACCGACGACCAGGGATGGCGCATCGAAATCAAGAAGTATCCTCGCCTGACCGAAGTCGGCTCTAAGCGCGACATGACGGTGGTGGGCCGCAATTCAGAAGTCTGGGACAGCATCCCCTACGGCGGCTACTACACGCAGGAAGAGGCACGCGAGATTGTTCGCTATGCCGCTGATCGTTATATCATGGTCATTCCTGAGATCGACATGCCCGGCCACATGATGGGCGCTTTGGCTGCCTATCCCGATATGGGCTGCACGGGCGGTCCCTACAAGGTTTGGGGACTCTGGGGCGTGAGCGATCAGGTGCTCTGCCTCGGCAACGAGAAGACCTACAGCTTCTGCGAGGACGTGCTGAAGGAGATTATGGACATCTTCCCGTCCAAGTATATCCACATCGGTGGTGACGAGACGCCTACCACGAGTTGGGAGAAATGCCCCAAGTGCCAGGCTCTGGCCCAGAAGGAAGGCGTAGACATCAAGCACCTGCAGAACTATTTCACGGCCCACATGGAGAAGTTCATCGAGAAGAACGGTCACCGTGCTATCGGCTGGGACGAAGTGCTGCAGTCAAAGGATCTCAGCGACAAGACCATCATCATGAGCTGGCGTGGCGCAGAGCCCGGTGGTGAGGCTGCCGAGCGTGGACACGACGTGATTATGTCGCCGACAAGCTACAATTACTTCGATTATTATCAGACGGCTGAGGGCGAGAATCAGTGGAGCGAGCCGCTGCTCATCGGTGGCAACTTGCCCATTGAGAAAACCTACAGCTTCGAGCCTTATCCTGCACAGGCTACGCAGCAGGCCAAGAACCACATCATCGGCGTGCAGGCCAATCTCTGGACGGAATACATCCCCTATGAGTCGCTGGCCGAATATCAGGTGCTGCCGCGTATGGGCGCCCTCTCCGAGGTGCAGTGGATGGATCCGGCAAAGAAGAACTTCAACGACTTCAAACAGCGTTCGCTCTCGCTGCGCCGCCTCTACGACAAATACAAACTCACGTACAGAAGTAAACTTTGGAAAACGACCGAAAAGAAATAATAACTATGAGATTAATCATTGAAAAAGACTACACTGAGCTGTCGCAGTGGGCAGCTGAGCACGTGATCAAGCGCATCAACGAGTTTCAGCCCACTGCAAGTCATCCCTTCGTTTTGGGACTTCCCACGGGCTCTTCACCCGAAGGCATGTATGCCGCACTGGTCAAAGCTTACAAGGAGGGACGTGTGTCGTTCAAGAATGTGGTGACGTTCAACATGGATGAGTATGTGGGTCTGCCCGAGAGTCATCCCGAGAGCTACCACAGCTTCATGGCCCGTAACCTCTTCGACCACATCGACTGCCCCAAGGAGAACATCCATATCCTCAACGGCAATGCTGAGGACCTCGATGCCGAGTGCGCCAGCTACGAACAGAAAATCAAGGATGCCGGTGGCGTTGACCTCTTCCTCGGTGGCATTGGCCCCGACGGTCACATCGCCTTCAACGAGCCCTTCTCCAGTCTGACGAGCCGCACGCGCGTGAAATCGCTCACCACCGATACCATCATCGCCAACTCCCGCTTCTTCGACAACGACGTGAACAAGGTGCCGCGCCATGCGCTCACCGTTGGTGTAGGTACCGTGATGGACGCCCGTGAGGTGATGATCCTCGTCAATGGTCACCACAAGGCCCGCGCCCTGCAGGCTGCCGTGGAGGGTCCCGTCACTCAGGCTTGGACCATCAGTGCCCTGCAGCAGCATCCCCACGCCATCATCGTCTGCGATGAGGCTGCCACCGATGAGCTCAAAGTCGGCACCTACAGATACTTTAAAGATATAGAGAAAGACAACCTTTAAAAAGCCAGGGGATAGAAGCCCGGGCGATAGTGGTTTGGAGTCGGTGGTCCGCCCCTCCCCATTCACCCCAAAAGCCCCTTTCACACCATAACTCTCTCCCCTCCCACAACAAAAATCAAAAATACGATGAATCTCAATTTAAGTTCACAAATCGTCCTCAATCAGGTTCCTGAGGAGTTTTACAATCCGAAGACGGCCGTAGACCGCTCGGAGATCACACGTAACGAGAAAATAGAGACCGACATCTACCCGAAGGTGGATGAAGGTGCAAGTGCCATAGCCAACGCCATCGTCAAGGAAATCAAGGCCAAGCAGCAACTGGGCAAGTACTGCGTGCTGGGCCTCGGTACCGGACAGAGCCTCACGCCCGTCTACGATGAGCTCATCCGCCTTCACAACGAAGAGAAGGTGAGCTTCAAGAATGTTGTCGTGTTCAATGCCTACGAGTATTTCCCGCTTAAGGCCGACAGCGCCATCAGCAGCATTCACCAGCTCCGCGAGCGCTTCCTCGACAAGGTGGACATTCCCGCTCAGAACATCTATACGCTCGACGGCAGCATCGCTCAGGACGAGGTGCAGCAGCTCTGCCGCCTCTATGAGGAGCGCATCCAGACCTTCGGCGGCATCGACATCATGCTGCTCGGTATCGGCCGCATCGGCAACATCGCCACCAACGAGCCGGGTTCGGGCATCGCCACCCGCAGCCGTCTGATCCTCATCGATGCCACGTCGCGCGAGGAGATGACGATGAGCTTCGGTGGTCAGGAGGCTGTGCCGCCTTGCTCCATCACGCTCGGTATCGCCAATATCCTCTCTGCCCGCAAGATTTATCTTACGGCCTGGGGTGAGGAGAAGGCCGACATCATCCGTAAGACCGTTGAGGGTCAGGTGAGCGAATCTATCCCTGCTACCTACTTGCAGACCCACAATGACTGTCACGTGGTCATCGACCTGGCTGCTGCCGGCAAGCTCACGCGCATCATCCATCCCTGGCTCGTCTCCTCGTGCAAGTGGACCGACAAGCTGACGCGCGCCGCTCTGGTTTGGCTGTGCGGTGTAACCCACAAGCCCATCCTGAAGCTCACCAACAAGGACTACAACGAGAACGGACTCTCCGAACTCCTGGCACTCTATGGCTCAGCCTATCAGTGCAACATCAAGATTTTCAACGACCTGCAGCACACCATTACCGGATGGCCCGGTGGCAAGCCCAACGCCGACGATACCTACCGTCCCGAGCGTGCCAACCCGTTCCCCAAGCGCATCATCGTGTTCTCACCGCACCCCGATGACGACGTGATCTCTATGGGCGGTACCATTCAGCGACTGGTCAATCAGGGGCACGACCTGCATGTGGCCTACGAGACGAGTGGCGACATCGCTGTCAACGACGAGGAGGTGACCCGCTTCATGCACTTCGTCAACGGCTTCAATCAGATTTTCATCGACAACAAGGACGAGGTGATCAAGAAGATGTATAAGGACATCAAGAAGTTCCTCGCCGAGAAGAAGGAAGGCGACATCGATACGCTCGACGTGCGCCACATCAAGGGTCTTATCCGTCGTGGCGAGGCCCGCACGGCCTGCACGTTCAATAAGATTCCTCTCGACCACGTCCACTTCCTCGACCTGCCGTTCTATGAGAGCGGTCGCATCGAGAAGCTGCCCATGACAGAGAAGGATGTCAACATCGTGCGCGACCTCTTGCAGCAGGTGAAGCCCCACGAGATCTTCGTGGCCGGCGACCTCGCCGATCCTCACGGCACTCACCGCAAGTGCACCGATGCCGTTCTCGCTGCTATCGATGAGGAGAAAAAGGCCGGTGCCGAATGGCTCAAGGACTGCCGCATTTGGATGTATCGTGGCGCATGGGCCGAGTGGGAAATCGAGAACATCGAGATGTGCGTCCCGATGTCGCCTGAGGAGCTCCGCGCAAAGCGCAATGCCATCCTGAAGCACAGTTCGCAGATGGAGAGCGCTCCCTTCCTTGGCAACGACGAGCGCCTCTTCTGGCAGCGTGCCGAAGACCGCAACCGCGGCACCGCCAAACTCTACGATGACCTTGGCCTTGCCTGCTACGAAGCCATGGAGGCCTTCGTGCAGTATCGTCCGTAAACAAACGATAAACAATCAATACCTTCAAGGAGGAGCCGGGAACATGATTTCCCAGCTTCTCTTTTTTTGTTTTGCTGTCATCTCTTTTTGGCCAATTTGCTGAAATAAAACTAAGATTAGCAGATAATTTTTGTGCTGTTTCAATGTTTTGCCTACTTTTGCAAGTGAAACAACAGATAAAACGCTATGAAACAGTTAAAGAAGAAATCCATCAACATCATTGTACGCACTGCTTTTTGCGGCGCCTTCCTCGTGGCGGCACAGTATTCGTCGGCCAAGGAGTGGACGCTGAAGCAATGCATTGACTACGCACTGCAGAACAACATAACGCTGTTGAAGACGCGTGTGCAGCATCAGAGAGCCATTGAGGACTGGAAGCAGAGCAAGGCCGCATTGCTGCCTTCGCTGAGTGCTGCCACCTCACAGAACGTTTCCTACAACCCGTGGCCCGAGACTGGCAGCTACACCGTGGCCGGCTCGAAGGTGCAGACCAATGTGGACAAGGTCTACTACAACGGCTCTTATAGCGTGACGGGCAACTGGACCGTGTGGGACGGCAACGTGCTGCGCAACACGGCAAAGCTCAACAAGCTGACAGCCGAGCAGGCCGGACTCGACTCTGCCGTGACGGCCAACAGCATTCAGGAGCAAATCGCACAGCTCTTCGTGCAGATTCTTTATTCCAAGGAAGCCATCGAGGTGAACAGGCAGACTCTGGAGACGTCGAAAGCGAACGAGGAGCGCGGTAAGGAGTTCCTCAAGGTGGGCAGCATGAGCAAGGCCGACGTGGCACAACTCACGGCCCAGCGCGCCCAGGACGAATACTCGCTCGTGCAGGCCGAGAGTAATCTTCGCGACTACAAGCGTCAGTTGAAGCAACTGCTGCAGATAGTCGATGATGACGACTTCGACGTGGTCACTCCCGAGACCACCGATGCCATGGCGTTGCAGGATATCCCGTCTGTAAGTACCGTTTATAATAGCGCTCTGGCCACACGTCCCGAGATCAAAAATGCGATGTTGGGCATCCAGTCGAGCGACTTGCAGCTGAAGATTGCCAAGGCCGGCAAGCTCCCCTCGGTGAGCATGAGCGCCGGCGTCAGCACCAACACCACCTCTATGAACGACAACGACTGGGGACAGCAGCTGAAAAACAACTTCACGCTGGGCGGCGGTCTGACGCTGAGCATTCCGCTCTTCGACCAGCGCCGCACGAAGACTGCCGTCAACAAGGCCATCCTGCAGAAACAGAGCTATCAGCTCGACCTTCTCGACAAGCAGACCACGCTCCACTCTACTATTGAGAACTATTGGCTCCAGGCCACCAACAATCAGGCACAGTTCAAGAGCGCCCGGACTACAACCGAGAGCGCACAGGCCAGCTACGACCTGCTGAGCGAGCAGTTCAAGCAGAATCTGAAGAATGTCATCGAGCTGATGAACGGTAAGAACACCCTTCTTCAGGCTCAGCAGAATGAGCTTCAGGCCAAGTATCTCACCATTCTCAATATCGACATGCTCAAGTTCTACGAGGATGGAACACTCAACAAATAAGACGAAAATATTAACAGTATAGCATTATGAAACACAAGAAAATCAGTACGGTCTGGATCATCGTTGGTGCCTGCTTCCTCGTTGCCATCGTGGCATGGCTTCTCTCTGGAAACAAGGAGGAGGAGACCATCAACTTCACTACCGAGACCGTGAGTCTGGGCAACATCCGCAACAGCATCACCGCCACAGGTACCGTCTCACCGGTAGACACCGTCGCCGTCGGTACGCAGGTCTCGGGTATCATCGACAAGATCTATGTTGACTTCAACTCCCCCGTGAAGAAGGGACAGATACTGGCTGTGCTCGACACGAAGAACCTGACCAGCCAACTCAATTCGGCCAAAGCCAACGCACGCAGCGCCCAGGCCAACTTGCAGAGCGCCAAGGCATCGCTGGCCTATCAGCTGGCCAACTACAACCGCTACAAGACGCTCTACAAGAAGGGACTCATCAGTGCCAACGACTACGAAAACGCATATCTCGCCTATAAGCAAGCCGCAGAGCAGGTCGCTATGCAGCAACAGAACCTCGTCACTGCCCAGGAGAGCGTGAAGACGGCTGAGACCAATTTGGGCTATGCCACCATCACGTCGCCTATTGATGGTATCATTATTAATAAGTATGTGGCCGAAGGTCAGACTGTGGCCGCTACCTACAACACGCCTGAGCTCTTCGGTGTGGCCAAGGACTTGAAGAACATGGAGGTGACGGCCGATGTTGACGAGGCCGATATCGGCGACGTGAAGGAAGGCGAAAGCGTAACGTTCACCGTCGACGCCTATCCCGACGACACGTTTACCGGAACCGTGAAGCAGGTGCGCCTAGGAGCTTCAACGAGCAACAACGTCGTGACCTATCACGTTATCATCTCGGCCAACAACGAGGACTTGAAACTGAAGCCCGGACTCACGGCCAACGTCACCATCTACACGCAGGTGAAGGCCAATGTGCTCTGTGTTCCCACCAAGGCCCTGCGCTACACGCCGACCAAGGAAACCGTGGGCAAACGCAAGATTCAGGACGTCAGCAACGCCAAGAACAAGGTGTGGACGCTTGAGGGCAACACCCTCGTGGCCCATCGCGTGAGCATCGGCTCGACGGATGGCACCAATACACAAATCATCGAGGGCATCAAGAAGGGACAGAAGGTCATCACCGGAGTCAGCGTCACCGAGGATCAGCCTGAGGCCAGCGACGGCGGTGGCGAAAGTAGTCCGTTCGCACCCGGTCCGCGCAAGAACAATAAAAAGAAATAAGCTATGAACGAGAACGAATCTAAAGCCGCCGACAACAGAAAGGTAGTTATCGAGCTTCGCGATGTGAAGCGTGACTTCCAGGTGGGCGACGAGACCGTGCATGCCCTGCGCGGGGTCTCGTTCAAGATCTATGAGGGCGAATTCGTCACCATCATGGGTAAGTCGGGCTCAGGAAAGTCCACGCTCCTCAACCAGCTGGGCTGTCTCGACACCCCGACGAGTGGTGAATATTACCTCGACGGCGTCTCCGTACGCACGATGTCGAAGAGCCAGCGGGCCATCCTGCGCAACCGCAAGATTGGATTCATCTTCCAGAACTACAACCTGCTGCCCAAGACGACGAGCGTGGAGAACGTGGAGCTGCCGCTCATGTACAATCCCGACGTCTCGGCCAAGGAGCGCCGCGAGCGTGCCATTGCAGCCCTGAAGGCTGTAGGTCTTGGCGACCGCCTCTATCACCTGAGCAATCAGATGTCGGGAGGTCAGATGCAGCGTGTGGCCATCGCACGTGCACTGGTCAACAACCCCGCAGTGATTCTCGCCGATGAGGCCACCGGTAACCTTGACACCCGCACCTCGTTTGAGATTCTCGTGCTCTTTCAGAAGCTTCACGCCGAAGGGCGCACCATCATCTTCGTCACCCACAACCCCGACATCGCCCACTACAGCAGCCGCGACATACAGCTTCGCGACGGCCACGTGATCAGCGACGACTACAACCACAACATCCTCAGTGCAGAAGAAGGCCTGGCGGCTCTCCCGGCCAACTCGGATGAATGATGAATACCGGGCCATTGGCCGTGCGGACCGCTTGTGGTTCGTGGGACCGATGAAGCCAAAACATCCAACAATATGAACTATACCAATCTTTTCAAAATAGCCATCCGTGCCATCTTTGCCAATAAGATGCGCTCCTTCCTCACGGCTCTCGGCATCATCATCGGTGTAGCCTCGGTCATCACGATGCTTGCCATCGGTCAGGGCAGCAAGCGCAGCATTCAGGCCAACATCGCCGAGATGGGTAGCAACATGATTATGATCTCGCCCGGTGCGGATATGCGTGGTGGCGTTCGCCAGGACCCCTCGGCCATGGAGACGCTCAAGCTGACCGACTATCAGAGCATCAAGGACGAGTGCAACTATATCAAGGCCATATCGCCCACCGTCAACAGCAGTGGACAGTGGATTTATGGCAACAACAACACGCAGTCTACCATCTACGGTGTCAACCGCGACTACCTGGAGATTCGTCAGCTCAGTGTCGACGACGGTGAGATGTTCACCGACCAGGACATCAAGTCCAACGCCAAGGTTTGTGTGCTGGGCCGGACGGTAGTAGACTATCTCTTCCCCGACGGTTCCGATCCCGTGGGCAAGGTGGTGCGCTTCAACTCGATTCCCTTCCGTGTGGTGGGTGTGCTGAAGAAGAAGGGCTACAACTCTATGGGTATGGACCAGGACGACCTCGTGCTGGCTCCCTACACATCGGTGATGAAGCGTATTCTGGCTCAGACCTATCTGGGCGGAATCGTCTGCTCGGCCATCACGGAGGGCGTCACCGACAAGGCCACGGCACAAATCTCTACCATCCTGCGCCGCAACCACAAGCTGAAGGATGCTACGGATACAACCGAGGCTGACGACGACGACTTCAACATCCGCTCACAGGAGGAACTCTCCTCAATGATGAACTCCACCACCAACATGCTCACCATTCTCCTGGGCTGTGTGGCCGGAATCTCGCTGATTGTCGGTGGTATCGGCATTATGAACATCATGTACGTTTCTGTCACGGAGCGTACGCGTGAGATCGGTCTGCGTATGAGTGTCGGCGCACGTGGCATCGACATTCTCAACCAGTTCCTTATTGAGGCCGTAATGCTCAGCGTGACGGGTGGACTAATTGGTGTTTGTCTTGGCGTCGGAGCCAGTTATGCTGTGAAGATCTTCGCCCATTGGCCCATCTATATCGAACTCTGGACCATCATCATGAGCTTTGCCGTGTGTACCTTCACCGGTGTGTTCTTCGGTTGGTATCCCGCTAAGAAGGCAGCTCGTCTCGATCCTATCGAGGCTATCAGATACGAATAATCGTTCGTGGACTTAAAACAGTAGAGTCCGCGAAAGATCACGATAAACTATGGTACGTAAGTACTTCATAGCGCTGTTTCAACTGTTAATGTTTCTGGGGCGTGGCCGGTTTTCCGGTCGCGCCTCTTTTCGTTATTGCACAAAAAACGGCTGCGCGAAAACTACCGGCAGCCGTTCTGAAATAAGGCTTTATTATTTTTCCTTGTCTTTTACCCCTGAGCCAAACAGGGCGAAGTCTCCCTTCACAGGGTCGTCGGGGAAGACGCGGCGCATGAGTTCGGTCAGGCGCAGCGCGGCCGCCATGCTCGTTGAATGGGAGGACAGCAGCCCCAGGGCGATGGACTGCTCCACGACGTGCGTGTCGAGCGGCATGATGAGTGTGCGCTTGTCGATGATGTTGCTCCAGAGGCCGAGGTCCACCTCGCTGCCGTCGCGCACCATCCACCGGAGCCACATGCACAGGCGTTTGCAGGCCGAGCGCGTGTCGAGGGGGATGATGCCGCCGCTGCCGTGAAGCCGGAACCACGCAGTGGTCTGCTCCAGTGCCGACATGGCGGTGGGCGCAGGCAAGATTCTCATGAAGCCACAGATGGAGCCGTAGCGCTCGAGCATGGCATTGAGGGCCGCGAGCATCTGCCTCATGTCGTGGCAGGTGTAGAGCCTGTAGTAGCAGTCGTCGGTGTCGGGCAGCGACTGCTCATAGCCGCGGGTTCTCACCCATTCGAAGGGTTTGCCGTCAGCCCAGTCGAGGAGCCGCTGTATCTTGGGCAGGAAGAGGGGGCGCGAGCCATAGCTCAGACAGGCGGCCAGAAACGACATGACCTCCTGGTTCTCGCGGCCTTCCACCTGATGCATGAACCATGAAGGGTCGCCGGCGAGGAAGTCCTTGTTCTCAAACTCCACGGCCCATTGCCGGAGCATGGCCTTCTTGCCGGCACTGATGACGACGCGCTTCATCGCTCATTCACCTTTCCAAGGAGCTTGAAGCTCCCACTGTATTTCCCGCCCTTCACGGTGTAGGTCACGTCTTCGGGCATGAGCAGGCATCCGCGGCGGATGGTCTGGCGCCGTGTGCGGTCAACGTAGCGGTAGGTGCCGCGCAGGGCTTTCGGCGTGACCACCTTTCCGTTGCGCATAACGACGAAAGCCGTGCGTGCCTTGTCGCCCTTCATCTTCTGCCAGCTGACGACGATGCTGTCGCCCTGCGCGACGGCATTCACCTTCCGTTGGGGCTGACCTGTGGTTCCGGCCGACGTAGCGCATCCGGCCAGCACGAAAACCATTGCGGCCAGCAGGCCTTTCAGAGTATTCTTCATAAGCTCAAATGTTCTGTTGTTTGTCTTTGCAACGGAGGAGGTGGGGATTTATTTTAGAGGGAGCAAGATTTTCTGGGGGGTGATAGGGGCGATGGTTGCTATAGGGGCTATAGTCCCTATAGTTACTATAGAAACTATAGCCCCTATAAAAACTATCTAAACAGGCGCCGCCCTCCCCAGCCGGGGGAGGGCGGCGCTGATTCTTATCTTTAGAGCATCGCTCAGGCTTTCTTCTTTCTCAGATACTCGTCGACCTTGATGGCGGCTTCTTTGCCGCTGGCCATAGCGCGGACAACTAGCGAAGCGCCATTCTTGCAGTCGCCTGCGGCAAACACGTTGGCAGGCAGCTCGGGCAGCTGAGGCTTGAGGAATCCCATGGCCAGCAACACCATCTCAGCCTTGATGACTTCCGGTTTGCCTTTCTCCACCATGATGGGACGGCCTCCGTTGGGATTCGGCTTCCAGTCGATCTCCTGCACGCGCACGCCGGTGAGCTTGCCGTCCTTGCCCAGAAACTCCAGCGTGTTGATGTTCCAGCGACGTGTGCAGCCTTCCTCATGACTGGATGTGGTCTTCAGCACGCGCGGCCAGAGCGGCCAGGGATTGTTGGGGTCGTCGGGACCCACGGGCGGCTTCGGCATGATCTCTATTTGGGTCACGCTCTTGCAGCCCTGACGGTGGGCCGTGCCGATACAGTCACTGCCTGTGTCGCCACCGCCGATGACGAGCACGTCCTTGTTTTTGGCTGTCACCAGTTCCTCTTTCTTGAACTCCATGCCGGCGAGGATACGGTTTTGCTGCGACAGCATCTCGAGCGCAAAGTATACGCCCTTGAGCTCACGTCCGGGCACCTTCAGGTCGCGTGCCGTGGGTGTGCCGGTGGCCAGCACGTAGGCGTCGAAGCCTGCGGGCAGGTGTTCTACTTCCACGGGCGTATTGTATTGGAACGTAATGCCTTCCTGCTCCATGACGTTCATGCGGCGGTCGATGACGATCTTGTTGAGCTTGAAGTTAGGAATGCCGTAGCGCAGCAGTCCGCCCGAATTCTCGCGGGCGTCGAACACCGTGACGGTGTAGCCCATGTGGTTGAGGCGGTTGGCGGCTACGAGTCCTGCGGGCCCAGCGCCGATGACGGCCACCTTCAGGCTGTTGCGCTGAGGCTCAACAATCTTCACGAAGTTCTCGGCATAGGCATGCTCGGTGATGGCGGCCTCGTCTTCACGGTTGGTTGTCGGCTCGTGGTTGACGAGGTTCAGCACGCAGGCCTTCTCGCAGAGCGCCGGACAGACGCGTCCCGTGAACTCGGGGAAGTCGTTGGTGGCGTTGAGCAGTTGGTAGGCGCGTTCCCAGTCGCCGTGGTAGAGGGCATCGTTCCACTCAGGTGGTTTGTTGCCGAGCGGACAGGCCCAGTGGCAGAAGGGCACGCCGCAGTCCATGCAGCGCGAGGCCTGCAGCTGTCGGTCGTGGGAGTTGAGTGTTTGCTCCACCTCGCCGAAGTCGTGGATTCGGTCGTTGAGTGGGCGGTATCCCGCTTCCTTGCGGGGTATGGTGAGGAATGCTTTTGGATTTCCCATTGTTGTTTCGTTTTTTTCTATAGTTGCTATAGGGGCTATAGTTGCTATAGTTTCTATAGTTACTATAGTCTCTATAGTTTCTAGAATTAATAGTCTCTTTGCATATCTGCGATCTTCTGCTGCAGCTTGCGCACCTGCTCTTCCTGCAGCACCCGCTTGTACTCGATGGGCACCACCTGGATGAAGTCCTCTACATAGCGGTTCCAGTCGTCGAGCATCGTGCGGGCGAGCTTGGAGCCGGTGTAGAGATAGTGCTGGCGGATGAGCTCGTGGAGCTCCTTGCGGTAGGTGTTCTCCTCCACGAGATTGATCTCCACCATATCCATATTGCAGAAGTAGTCGAAGTTGTGGTTCTTGTCCCACACATAGGCAACGCCACCGCTCATACCGGCGGCGAAGTTGCGGCCCGTCTCACCGAGCACAACGACGCGGCCGCCTGTCATGTATTCGCAGCAGTGGTCGCCAGCGCCCTCGATGACAGCTGTGGCACCGGAGTTGCGCACGCCGAAGCGCTCGCCCACCTTGCCGTTGATATACAGTTCGCCTGATGTGGCTCCGTAGAGGCCCGTGTTGCCGGCGATGATGTTGTCTTCGGCGGAGAAGTTGGAACGTATGGGCGGCAGGATGCTGATGCGTCCGCCGCTCAGACCTTTGGCGAAATAGTCGTTGGTGTCGCCTTCGAGCTTGAAGTCGACGCCCTTCACGAGGAAGGCACCGAAGCTCTGTCCGGCCGATCCCTTGAACTTCACGTTGATGGTGATGTCGTCGGTGGTGTCGTCGGTGGCCTCGCCACGGGCGATGGCCTCCGAACGGTGCCGCTCGATGTAGCCGCTGAGCATGGCACCCACCGCACGGTCGGTGTTCTTGATGCTGAAGTCGAGATCGGCCTCGCCATTGTTTTCTACGGCCTGGCGTGCGCCGCGTATCAGCTGCTGGTCGAGCACGCTGCTGAGGTCGTGAATCTGGTCTTCCGAGTGATAGTAGGTCGTGTGGAGATGCTGCTCCTGGTGGAGCAGACGCGAGAAGTCAAGCGACTCGTACTTGTCGCGCAGACTAGCCGGCAGCTTCCATACGGGCTCTTCGGTGGCACCGCCACAGTCGTGGAGCTGGATGAGGTCGGTACGGCCAACGATGTCCTCGAGCTTGGTGAATCCCATCTCGGCCAAGTAGCCGCGCACCTCTTCGGCCAGCATGGTGAAGAAGTTGATGACGTAGTGGTAGTTGCCGCGGAAGTGGGCCCGCAGCTTGGGATCCTGTGTGGCCACGCCCATCGGACAGGTGTTGAGGTTGCACTTGCGCATCATCACGCAGCCCAGGGTGATCAGCGCGGCCGTGCCGAAGCCGAACTCCTCAGCGCCGAGCAGAGCCATGAGGATGACGTCGCGACCGGTCTTCAGCTGACCGTCGACCTGCAGCCGCACCTTGCCGCGCAGACCGTTCTTCACGAGCGTCTGCTGCGTCTCGGAAATACCGATCTCGGGCGGTATGCCGGCGAAGCGCATGCTGCTGGCCGGACTGGCTCCCGTTCCGCCCTCAGCGCCGGAGATGACGATGAGGTCGGCCTTGGCTTTGGCCACACCGGCAGCGATGGTTCCCACGCCGCTCTCGGCGACGAGCTTCACGCTGATGGCGGCCTTCGGGTTCACGTTCTTCAGGTCGAAGATGAGCTGTGCCAGGTCCTCGATAGAGTAGATGTCGTGGTGGGGCGGGGGAGAGATGAGGCTGATGCCGGGAATGGAGTGACGCGTCTTGGCAATCACCTCGTTCACCTTGAATCCCGGCAGCTGTCCGCCCTCGCCGGGCTTTGCGCCCTGGGCCACCTTGATTTGTATCTCTTCGGCATTGACCAGATATTTCGTGGTCACGCCGAAGCGGCCTGAAGCTACCTGCTTGGTCTTGCTGGAGAGCGATATGCCGTCGATGGAAGAGTGGAAGCGCTCTTCGTCTTCGCCACCCTCGCCCGTGTTGCTGCGCGAGCCGAGCTTGTTCATGGCCAGCGCCAGTGCCTCGTGGGCCTCCTTGGAGAGAGCGCCGAACGACATGGCACCGGTGACGAAATGCTTCACGATGCTCTCCACGGGCTCCACCTTGCTGATGTCGATGGGATTGCGCTTGAAGTCGAAGAAGTCACGGATGAAGATGGGCCGGTCTTTCTTGTCGGCCAGCTCGGTGTATTTCTTAAAGTCTTCGAAACGGTTGGTTCTCACCGCACGCTGCAGGGAGATGATGGTCTCCGGATTCCATGCGTGCAGGATTCCGTCTTTGCGGTAGTGGAACTGTCCCTGGTTGGGCAGCAACTGTCCGCCGTTTTTGAATGCTCTGTTGTGGAAGGCGATGGCGTCGCGGGCGATGGTCTTCAGGCCGATTCCGCCAATCGTAGAGATGTCGGTGCCGAAATAGTTGCGCAGCAGACTCTCTGAGAGGCCGACGCTCTCGAAGATCTTTGCGCCACGATAGGAGCGGATGGTGGAGATGCCCATCTTCGCCATGATCTTCAATAATCCCTTCTTCACCGCCTTGATATAGTTGGCCTCGGCTGTGGCGTAGTTCTCCTGTATTTTCTTGCGCTTCACGAGGTCGTCGAGGATGGCGTAGACCATATACGGACACAGTGCCGACGCACCATAGCCAAGGAGCAGGGCGGCGTGCATCACCTCGCGAATCTCGCCCGACTCCACGATGAGGGCTGTCTGCACGCGCTTGCCCACGTTGATGAGGTAGTGGTGCACGGCGCTCACGGCCAGCAGACTCGGGATGCAGGCATGGCGCTCGTCGGCTCCACGGTCGCTGAGGATGATGTAGTTGCAGCCTTCGTCGACGCTCTGCTCAGCCTTGTGGCAAATGTCGTCGAGGGCTTCCTGCAGGCCTTCCTCACCGCGTTCCACTTCGAAAAGAATGGGCAGCTTCACCGTGTTGAAGCCTTTGTAGCGGATGTTGCAGAGAATGTCGAGTTGGGTGTTGGTCAGTATGGGGTGGGGCAGGCGCACCATCTTGCAGTTGCTCTCGTCGGGGTTGAGGATTCCCGTGCCCACGCGGCCGATATATTCGGTGAGACTCATCACGAGATTCTCGCGGATAGAGTCGATGGCGGGGTTGGTGACCTGGGCAAACTGCTGTCGGAAGTAGTTGAAGAAGATCTGCGGTCTGTCGCTCAGGGCTGCCAATGGCGTGTCGTTGCCCATCGAGGCCGTGGGCTCCTGCCCGTTGGTGGCCATGGGGATGAGCGTGTCTTCGATGTCTTCCTCGCCGAAGCCGAACTCCACGCCTTTGGCTGTGAGGTTTTCTACAGCGTTTTCCACCTTGCGTCCGGAGTGAATCTTTTCCAACTGTATGCGGTTGGTGTTGAGCCACTGCCGGTAGGGGTGTTCGGCGGCAAGGTGTTCCTTGATTTCGCCGTCGTAGTAGATCTTGCCTTCCTGGGTGTCGATGAGCAGAATCTTGCCCGGCTGGAGCCGTCCTTTCTCGGCAATCTCGGCGGGGTCGAAGTCCATGACGCCCACCTCCGACGCCACGACCATCGTGTCCTTCTTCGTAATCGTATAGCGGGCAGGACGCAGACCGTTGCGGTCGAGCATACCGCCGGCATAGCGACCGTCGCTGAAGAGCAGTGCGGCGGGGCCGTCCCACGGCTCCATCAGGATGGAGTGGTATTCGTAGAAGGCCTTCAGGTCCTCGCTGATGGGATTCTTGTCGTTGAAGCTCTCGGGCACCATGATGGCCATGGCATGGGGCAGCGACAGACCGCTCATGACGAGAAACTCGAACACGTTGTCCATGCTGGCCGAATCGCTCATGCCGGGCTGCACGATGGGCTTGATGTCGTTGATGTCGCCCAGGGCGCCGCCGGAGAGCACGCTCTCGCGGGCCTTCATCCAGCCGCGGTTGCCGCGGATGGTGTTGATTTCACCGTTGTGGCACAGCAGACGGAACGGCTGGGCCAGCGACCAGGTGGGGAACGTGTTGGTGGAGAAACGGCTGTGCACCAGGGCCAGACCGCTCGTGAAATAATTATTGGTCAGGTCGGGGAAGTACTGCCGCAGCTGAAGACTCGACAGCATTCCCTTATACACAATGTTCTTACTGGAAAGCGAGCAAATGTAGAACTTGTCGTAGGGTTCGGATGGATTTTCGCGCATGAGTTCCATGACGCGGCGTTCAATCTTCTTCCTTATTAAATATAGCGTGCGCTCGAAGGTGGGCACGTTCTCGTCGGTGACGCCAGTGACGAACACCTGCTTGATGTCGGGTTCGGTCTCCTGTGCCATCTTGCCAAGACATTCGGGTTGTGTGGGCACCGTGCGCAGATGCATCAGCTGGAGGCCGACGCGCTCTATCTCATCGATCATGATGGAGAGGATCTTCTGTTGTGCCTTAGGTTCCTTGGGCAAGAACACCAGTCCGGTGCCATACTTGCCTTTCTCAGGAACGGGAATGCCTTGAAGCAGGATGAACTCATGGGGGATCTGAAGCATGATACCGGCACCGTCGCCGGTCTTGTTGTCTGCACCTTCGGCACCCCGGTGGCGCATATTCTCAAGCACTTTCAGTGCATTGTCTACCAGTTCGTGGCTTTTGTTGCCGTGGATGTTGACCACCATACCAACACCGCAGGCATCATGCTCGTACTGTGATGAATACAATCCTTTTGCCATTTGTTTCCTTTCTTTTTGTTGGTTATTTGCTTGCTTTCGCTACATTTTGGTTGCAAAGTTAATAATTTTATTTCTTTTATCAAGTGTTTCTGCTGATTTATATTGAGTATTTGATGCAAAACGTGCAAAAAGTGAGGATTAGTAAGCAAATAACCGTATTTTGCATGAAAGTGACGCTTAGGAGGGCCGATAGAAGACCCACCCCCATCCCCTCCCTACCGAGAGGCTGTAACAAAACCTCCGAGATCTTCACTAGCCAAACCTCCCTACACAAAAAAAATTCTCAAATTCGACAATAAAAAGATTATTTTTCACACGAATATCCATAAATTATCCATAAATTTCTCATGAATATAATCATTTACGAATAATTCATGGGTAATTTGTGATAATTCATGTCCCCAAAAAAGTAGCGTTTAATGTTCATGAATAATGCAGGTTAACGGAAGCCAATTTTAGGGTTTTGTTACAGCCTCTACCGAGGGAGGGGAGAGAACATCGGGTTAACGTAGCGGAGCCGAATGTTAGGAGGGTCGTCATTCCTGACGACCAAGATTTACGACTCCGATAATCGGTATATAACTTTCGCTAGTACTTCAAATAAACTGCCCTCAAGGTTATCTATCTCTCGTGACGACCGTCACGTTCCTTCGTGACGACCATCACGCTTGTTGGTGACGAACGTCACGTTTGCTCGTGACGACCATCACGTTGTTATGTGACGTCCGTCAAGCGTGACAACTGTCACGTTTGTGCGTGACAACTGTCGCGTTCGTGCGTGACAACTGTCGCGTTTGTGCGTGACAACTGTCACCTTGACAATTGTCACGAGACATGGGCAGCCGTACCCTAAACTCCCAAGGGAGGTTGACAGGGCAAACTAACCAGCCCAGAATGGGCTGACTCTCAGTAACCCCAGTCAAGCGACGATAGGAGCGCAGACTGGGGATAGGGATACGCTTCTCTATCTGGACTCAGTGCCCCGAAGGTGGCACACCAGCACGTAGTGCGCAAATAGTTCCTACAAACATCATTTGTTATTTAATGCTCCGCTGCGCGGAAAAATCGAATAATAACGAATAACTACCGCGCGAGCCTAATTATGAATTATGAATTGTGAATTGTTAATCCCCCTCGGCTAGCCAAAATTATGAATTATGAATTATGAATTGTGAATTATGAATTACTCTCGCGCCAGCCAAAATTATGAATTATGAATTATGAATTATGAATTAAAAAAAAATCCCAGCAACTGAACGCTTCAGTTGCTGGGAAATAAAACTCGCTTATGATATGGGAAATATTACTTTACTATCATCTTCAGAGTCTTGCCATTGGAGAGCTTGACAATCTGCAGGCCCTTCGTGTTGGCGCTGACTGCGCGGCCGTCGATGCCGTAGCGGGCAACGATCTTGGCGAAAGCGTTGTTGCCGGTGGTAGTGATAGCGTCGCTGACTCCGTCAACCACTGGATTCTCGGGATTGTTGAGGTCGAGCACTACACGGTTGGAGGCTTCAGAAGTGGAGGTCTGGTTGTCGAGATCCTGCAGTGCCCTCACGTCGTAAGCGTAGTAGGGATACTCGTCGGAGAGTCCGGTGAAGGTGTAGCTCTGCTCCGAAGCGTCAACTGTGACAGTCTCCAAAGCGGTATAGACCTGAGCACCAGCCTTGAGGTTCTGCTTAACAGCGAAGGCGTCGAGCATGAAAGGCATATAACTGTAACTGTTTATTCGGATGCACATCTCCTTTGCCGACTCAGGAACGGAACCTTCCATATCAATGTTGCCTGATGCGTCGAACCCTACAGCATAGGCGTTGCCGTCTTGGAAAGTGAGAAGAAGGTTGTCGCCAGGTGTACCTACGGCCTTGACTGCTATCGTCACTTTGTTGTCGTTGTCGGCCTGGAAGGTTGGCGTGTAGATCATCGGTACATAGTAGGAAGCTTGTCCACAGCCGAGATAGCCTTGGGCGATGGTGTTGGAGATACCTGACCATCCGGGAAGAATTGTGTAGTCGTCGAAAGACATCAGCTGGTAGTCATTGCCGAGGCTTTCCGGAGCTGTCGGATCGGTTACAGTGGTGACTTCGCTGGTGATGCGGCTGAAGTCCTCATCGATGAGCACGTGGTTCTCCTCGTCCTTGGTGGCGAAATAGGCTCCGTAGTTGGTCACGCTGTAACGTGTGGCTTTCAGCGACTTTTCCCAATTGGCGGTGTAGGCACCGCGCTCGTCAACGTCGGTCGGGTCGATAGCCACGGGGGCAGCGGGCTGGAAGGCATGATACCAAGTGTAGGTGGAGTTGGTGGTGTAGCGGCGGGCAATCACTGCGTAGTAGTACTCAGCACTCGGGTCGTAGGGTTCAAAGACCCTGTCGAGCTTCTCCACCCTGTAGCTTGTCACAGGCTTGGCTAAAGTGCTGGAGACGTGCCAGTCTATGAAGCCCTCACCCGTACCAGGATTTTCACCATCGCTGTAGAAGTTGCCTGGCTCATTGATCACTTCAAAATCAAAGGGGCGGTTGGTTGTAATGGCCACAGAGTCGACGGCCAATTTGTAGCCTTCAGGGAAATTGTCTGCAATCAGTCTCACTCCACTATAAATATTGGAGAGGTCGCCAGTGTACCAAGAATAGAGCATGTTCTCATAGGTCATGTTGTTGAGGAAGTACTTCGCCTCATAATATCCCTGCTGCTCCCACTGACCATCACGCTGGTAGGCAAGAAGGATGCGACTGTCGGCCAATTTGTCGGCGGAGGCATTCGCCGGCCCTGTCACACCCATGAAGAATTCGCACTGTTTCATAGTGGCATTGTTTGATGGGAGGCAAATGGTGTCGGCAGAGACAAGCCCCATTGTTCCTTTCAGCCCCACCCCGTCCTCAACAGACAGGTTGCCCGTGAAACCATCGGGAACCGTCTCATCTTCGAAGTCGTAGAAGAAGCTCGGAGTCAGCTCGTCGCTCGTCCACACTTTCTTTTTCAAGCCGATGAGATATGTGTTGGCCGCACGGACGGATTCCCAGTTGATGGTGAAACCCGAGTCGGTGACGTTGGTAATGGGTTTCATCGTGGGCTCAGCCACAAAGTTGTCGGCAGAAACCCTGACGTTGACATCATCGATGATGGCCCAGTCGTAGGTCATCAGATAGATTCTGAATGCCGGATTGGAGTTGTAGCAGTCGAATGTCCAAGTATAGTATTGCCATCCGTCGTCGCCACCGAAGATTCTGAAAGTGGATGTCGCATCCTTGCCATTATACCAGTTTCCTTCGCTATCGCCTACATATCCCATGATATTTACATTACTCTTATATCCTGGCCATCTTCTTGCACGGAAGGTTACGGTGACGCTGCCTGAATAGTCCTGGGCCGGCGTGGCGATAAAAGCCGAAGTCTGATAGGCTGCTCCCGGAGCGCGCAGGCCTGCTGCGCCACCGGCCTGGGCAATGAAGTTGCCTATCCATCCGGCTTTCTGCGTCAGGCTGGCATCAATGTCGTTGTTGGTACCCTTCCAGGTGTTGGCTACCCAGTTCACGGTATCAGGGTTCTCCTCACTGCCGCTGGTAAACTTGGAGAAGTCCTCATTGATGAGTTCTGTCTGCTGCGACGCAGCCTTGGCCGGACTTAGCCGTGTCAGGCCTTTTGCCTGAGGTGCGTTAAGCTTCAAGCTTGCATTGCTCTTGATGGGTGTAACGACGTGAGACGGTATCAGACTCCCTGGGTCAGCCTTCTGCCTTAGGCTCTGTGCTGAGGCCGTCGTGGCGGTGGCGAGCAGAGTAGCGATGCCGAAAACCTTGAGTAAAGAAGATTTATACATACTCTCTTAGGTTAGATGTCTCCGGCCCTTGATTTATTCTCCTACCCGAGTCGGGACAGCAGGGCCGGAAAGGCTGTCCGTCGGCGGGTTCTTTCTTTTCAACCGATGGCAAATTTCGGAAAAAATCATCAAAAAAAGAACAAAATAGTGACGATTTGAGTCCTAATTTGCGTTTTAGGACTCAAATTGACATGAAATAGGACTGTAATCTTTTAGATTTGTGGCGGGCGTAGACTGGAAACTGCAGCTGGGAAAAGCGTCTCAGCGCTGGGCTTCCTTGATATATTCGGTGGGTTTCAGTCCGGTGATGCGCTTGAAGGTGGCGAAGAAATTGCTGCGCGTGTGGAAGCCAACGCTCTGCCCAATGCCCTCGATGGTCATGTGGCTGTAGTGTTCCGGATCCTGCATCCTGCGGCAGGCCTCGCGAATGCGGTATTCGGCAAGCAACTGCGGGAAGCTCTTTTGCCATTGCTCGTTGATGGCCTGCGAGACCAGCTTTTGCGAGACGTCGGTGAGCTCGGCCATACGGCCGAGCGACATGTCTTCGCTGCACAGCTCGTCGGGATTGGAAAGCACGCTCTCGATACGCCCCACGATGTCGGCTCTGAGCCTGGGATTCATCTGGCTCTTTTTCGGCTTTGGCGCAATGGTCTCCTGCATGGTCTGGTAGAGCTTGTGGTAGCTCTCGCGCAGCAGCCTGTTGCGGCGGAGGAGGGCGACGGAGAATCCGATAACCGAAATGGCAAACAACAGCACGATGGCCACCCCCATACGCATGCGTCTCATGCGCTGCGCCGAAGCCGCCACCTCACGGTTGGCCACAGAGAGACGCTGCATGAGCCTGATGCGCTCCATACTGGCGAGTTTGTTGCCAAAAAGCAAGCTGTCCTTCGATTTCAGATAGAGATACTCGTAGTCCTTGGCCCGCTGGCTGTAGCTCATTTCCTTACAGGCCATCATCAAGTAGCGGTAAGTCTCGGTCTCAAGGTCCTTTATCCCATTGTCCTTGACCAACTGGAGCAGACGCTTGAGTTTGGTAATGGCTTCTTCAGACCTGCCTGTCTTCATCAAGCAGAAAGCCTGCAGACTATACACCGAAGCGACATAGCGCAACGAGTCGGGACTTGGGGGTATGGCGGCCAAGGCTTTATCAGCAAGAGATAGGGCCTCATCAAATTTCCCGTTGCTGACGGATTGGCAAATCCTCACCAATTGCTGGGCCAAAGGGAGGTTGTCGTTGGTTGAAGGGATGGGAAGTCGCCCGAAATAGGCAATCTCCTTGGCCAGACTCCTATAGTCGACACAGGCGTCAAAGCCAACGCTCATCCACATCATATTGCAGAAATTGATGAGCATGATGTCCCACTGGCGCGTGTTGGCTGCGGCATAGAATCCCTTCTTGTAATAAGGCAAGGCCTCCGCCATACTCTCGGGGTTCACATATTCGGTCTGGGTCAGCTTCAGGTTGCCAAGGTTGACGTAAATATAGGGGAGCAACTCTCCATCGTTAGTCGTGGAAAGTTCCAAAGCCTTGGACAAATAGGTATAGGCTCGCTCATAGTCGAAGAACTCAAACGACATGATGTAGCCCATGTTGTTGAGCGCGCGTGCGGCGTCAATCTGCTTCTGTCTGTCGTCAGCGTCTATTACGTAGCGGTTGTAAACCACATTGAGGAAAATGAAGGCCGAGTCGATACTGCCTCCGTTCATAATCAGGTTTACCGCCCTGTTGCTCAGTTCCTTCGACGGCACAGCGCTCCACCGGTCGAAGTAGTCGCGCTTCTCATTCTGCCGTGCGGCCTGTAGGGGAAGGGCCGAACCGAAAAGCACTATATATATAATAAGGAGTAAGCGGTAAACTTTATAAGGCAACATGTCAATTGGGTAATTTGATTACAAAGATAAAAAAAAGTTTGGATTTTCTTGCTTGTACAGAAATCTTTTTTTATTTTTGTAGCACTTTCAACCATCAACAAAAAGACACAGTATGAAACGAAACCTCTTTGCGTGCTGTGCGCTTTTCTTTCTTTCTTTTCACGCAAACGCACAAACTTATTTGAGTTGTGACTTCGAGGATGGTATGCCCTCAGGTTTCACGCTCATCGACGGTGACGGCAATACGCCTTCGCCCGACGCTCAGAAACTGGGATTTGCCGTAGGTACTCCATGGATTGTACTCATGCCCGGCGGCGAAAGCAGTCATGTGGCTTGCGCCACCTCCTGGTATTCGCCCAGCGGAACTTCCGACGACTGGCTCATCACGCCCGCTTTCACTGTCGATGCCGACAACGTGTCGCTGACCTGGCGCGCAAGATCCTCGCAGCGCAGCGCAAAGTATCATGAGAGCTACAGCGTCTATGTGTCGACGACGGCAGGCCGCACAGCAGCCGACTTCGACAAGACCGCACCTCTCTTCACCACAGATGCGGAGCCCTACGAGTGGACTTCGCACAGCGTGGACCTCTCTGCCTATAAGGGAAAAACCATCACCGTGGCCTTCGTGGATCAGGGAACCGACAAGGCCTACCTCTATCTCGACGACCTGAATGCCTCAGTCTGGAGTCATCTCGCAGCCAAGAGCAGCTTGCGCGGCAAGACCTACAGTATGGAACCGCAGTACCCCGTCATCACCGTCACGAATCGCTCGGAAAGTGCTGTCGACGGATTCGACATCACCTACGACTTTAATGGGGCTTCACAGACAAAGCATGTTGACGACGTGCTGCAGCCCGGCGAGAATGTTGACATCACGCTCGATAGTCCGGTGCAGTTTGGTCGTCACGACACGAAGGTCTGCAAGCTGACCGTGGCCGACGCTTCTTCTGCTTATCAGGAGACGGACACTGTGACGAGCTATGGCCGCAAAGTACTGGGCGAGGAATATACGGGCACGTGGTGTTCATGGTGCGTGCGCGGCATCGTGTACATGAACAAGCTCCATGAAAGTGCTAAGGACTGGTTTGTCGGCATTGCTGCCCATGGTGGCAGTGATGTGATGTATAACTATTATAGTAAGGGCGTATTCGGTCTGTACACCTCAGACGGCTTCCCTTCTGGCTTCATCGCAAGAAAATACAAAGGTATTGATCCAAAAGACTTCGAGACGACAGCCCGCATGGCTTTGGCCTCGGAGAGCGTCTACTCGTCGATGGACGTGACAACGGAAGTCCCTGACTTCAACGCCCGTACCATCAACACCACGACGACGCTCTACTTCGACAAGAACTACGACAGCCACAAGTTCCGCATCGGATACATTCTCTTGGAGAACAACGTCCATCATCCCGAGTCGGGATCAGGCTATGCTCAGAACAATGCTGCCTACAGCATCGCTGCCGGTGGAGCCGGTGGTGTGATGGGCGGTTGGGAAAAGTTGCCTAAGATTGTGGAGCCCGAGGATATGTGGTTCCATGAGGTGGGACTGTGGTACGACACTGATATCAATGGGCTTGACCTACTGCCCCAGACCATCAAGAAGGATGAGCCCATCGTCATCAGTCACACGCTGACCATCCCCGACGATGTGGAGATAGACACGCTGCGCAACTGCGACCTCGTGGTTGTGCTGATCGATGCGAGCGACGCAAATGCTACGGCCCGTGCCATCAATGCAGAGAAGGTGCAGCTCGACCCGAACGCCACTCCGCTTGTTGATGTTGCAGCCCGCTGGCTGAGCCTCCATTCTACTGATGGCATCAGCAATGCAGCCCTGAAGGATAGCGGCAACGCTACGCCCGTGGCTTATTATGCAGCCGACGGTCGCCGCTTGTCAGCTCCGCAACCCGGCCTGAACATCGTCCGTTATAGCGATGGCAGCTGCCGCAAGGTGGTTGTCGGGGAATAGAATTTCTTATACCTTATTTATATAGTGCCCATGAATTGCCGGTCAGCGACCGATGGCTCATGGGCATTGTTGTAGGAGAGTCAAAAACATCCACAAAAGTTTGCAGATTACAAAATAAATATCTATATTTGCAAAAAAGATAAATTCAAATATGGCAAGAAAGAAAAAATTATCCAAGAGCGAGTTGAGGGCAATGTTGCCAGAGAAACTCAACAAGTTTGGTGAGTGGTTTTTCTCTGATGACAAAGATAAGCTCTATGTTGAAATCAAAGACATGAGGGCTGTCTTAAAATGAGATATTACCTAGATACCAACATACTTATTTATATGCTTACTCGTAATTCAGACGAGTTAAGCAAAGAGGTCTTTGAAATCTTAACGGACTATTCTAATACCTATATAACGAGTACGGTTTGTGTTCATGAACTAATTCACTTGTTTCAAATAGGCAAAATTCCATTGAAACGTAATGGAGAACGAGTCGTCATAAACGATTTTTCCAAGTGGCTTAAGGAAATGGGGATTGGAATTGTACCCGTCTCTGTAAAGCATTTGGAGGAACTTGCTGCGTTACCCCTAATGGATGATCATCGGGATCCAAATGACCGGCTTATTATTGCTCAAGCTATTTCTGATAGGATTCCTTTGGTCAGCTCTGACCATAAGTTTGAAAGGTATGTGAAATATGGTCTAGATTTCATTTTCAACAAGAGATAATAAAGATTTAGCTTGAGAAATTAGTTAGCGCTAAAGTTTTAAGAATTTAGCTTGGCAAACTAATGACGACGTCAATTCTTTAATCCAATAATAGACGAGCTGTATTCCTCCCGATGTACATCCTGCTTCAATATGTCCGACAGTAGGAGCGTCGACATTCCTGTCGACGAACAATCTTCACCGGTATACATTTCTATTTTTTTCCTTGTCCGACAGGAATGTCGGACCTCCTACCATTCGACAATCATACGATTACATTTATAAAGCAATAATCCGAAGGGCTGTTATTCCTCGCGATTCTTCTTATTTGCAGCGCGGAAGATAAAACAGAAATGCATGAAAAGCGTGGGCAGCAGACCGTAGTGGCGGCGCATCACGGTGAACCGCTCGCGCAGAGAGGCACGATGATTCTGTATCGACATTCCGCCTTCGAGATAGTCGCACAGCACAAGATGACTGTTGAGCAGCGGGCGGTGCTGCTGATGGGCTTCCTTCATCACCCGAATGCACCAGTCCACATCGGCGCTCAACCGATAGCGCAGGTCGTAGGGCGTGGCGCGGGCTATCGACGTGAGAGCGTAGAACGACTGATGGCACACCAGCATTCCGTTGAGAAACGACCGCCACGTGAGCTTTTCGGGCGGAGCGAGACGGCGCTTGTGGAGGAAACGGCCTTCATCGTCGACGATGTTCGTGTCGCCGTAGATGACTCCGGGCAGAGGTTTCGCCTTTCCCACCGATGCGGCGAGCTGTTCGAGCGTATCCGATCCCGGCAGTTTGTCGCCCGCGTTGAGAAACACCACATAGTCGCCCGTGGCGCGCTTGAGGGCGCGGTTCATGGCATCGTAGAGTCCGCCGTCGTGCTCTGAAACGATGACCACGTCGTGGGCCGAACTCTCCTGGTCGCTGATCTGCTTGTATTCTTTGGCGATGTCGACGGTCTTGTCGCGCGAACAACCGTCCTGGATGATATGCTCTACTTCCGGATAAGTCTGGCGCAACACGCTCTCCACGGTGCGCGGCAACTCATGCTCGGCGTTGAAGGTGCAAGTGATGATGGTGAACTTAATCATGCTTCTGTCTTTGTCAGACTGTTGTATATTTTAATATATTTGGCAGCGATGCTTTGGCTGGAGAATTTTTTCACAGCAGCCAGATGTATCTGCTTTCTGTCTTTTTCGGCGTGGAAAGCCCAGTCCAGTCCTTCGGCGAGGCTTTCGGGTGATTTGTATTTTGCCAGATAACCGTTTTCAAGATGATCGATGATGTCCGTCTGACCACTGTTGTCGAACGATACGGGTAGACAACCGCATGCCATGGCCTCGACCAGCGTCTGACCGAAAGTCTCGTAGAGCGAGGACGACACCACAGCGTCGGAGGCTGAATAAATTTGCGAGAGACTGTCCTCCTGGACATAGCCCATGTAGGAGTATTCCACGGGGATTTCCTTCAGCGTTTTTTCATTATACATGCCTCCGAAAACAATCAGATGGATATCTTTTTTGGTGTATTTGCCGCTCTGCAGCAGAATCTTGAGCGCTTGGATGAGATAGTTGAAACCCTTGATGGGGGCGTCTATCTTGTAGGCTCCGAATGCGAGAACGTGTGGCGCCTTGATCAGAAGCCGCGAACGGCAATCCTGCGTTTCGAGAAGTTGGAAACGGTTGAGATCGATGACGTTGGGAATCACGTCGACCGGAAATCTTCCCGTGAGCAGACTCTGGTCGGCAAGTCCTTTCAACCATGTGCTGACAGCCACAAAATGGATTTGCGACTTTGCGTTTGAGAGGATCTTGAGTTTCTTCTTGAACACCTTGGCCGAAAGATCGTTCTTGCTGTCACCGGGAAGAAATGCGCAATTGCCGCAACTATCCTGATAGTGAGTGCAGCCGAGCGTCAGATGGCAGATGCCCGTCGCCGGCCACATGTCGTGCATGGTCCACACCACAGGCTTGCCGCTCTGCAGAATCTTCGCGATGCTTTTCAATGAGAGCATGCCCTGGTTAACCCAGTGCAGATGGATGACGTCGGCTTCCTGAAACTCCTTCATACCGGTGATGTCGGAGCCGCAGTTGGCCATGTCGACCTCGAAGAGGTGGCGTCGCTTGAAGTGGAGATGAAGGAAGAGGCACCAGCGCTCCCAGAGGAAATGCCATTGCAGCAGCCACTTGTGGGGCAAGGCCGCCACGGTGATGTCGTCGGTCTCCTTGTCTGTCACCAGCATCATGGTCTTGACGCCGCTGTTGTTGAGCGCGTCCTTGAGTCGGTTGGCGGCAATTGCCGCACCGCCCGTGCGCTCGCTTGTGTTTACGATCAAAACTCTCATTGTCGTGAATATTGTATTCTTTTCGTTGAGCGTTGCAAACTTACACAAAAATATTGGATTATCCATCCCTTTTTTGTCGAAAAATACGGAGAAGGTTGTCAGACTTTTATAAGAATTGTACAATGGCGCTACATCGCAAGTCCCAGTGGGTGAGATATGGCAATGCGCCTTCTTGAATACAAATTCGTGGAAAAATTAAGGCCATAAATCTTCATCAGGCTTTGCCAATGCGTCTATTCAAGGGCAAGTTTCACCATTGAGTACTTATCATGTAAATTCTTAGAGTGTATCATTATGCTTTGACCAAAACCAGCAAAACACTTACTGTGATGCAGTGGGCTTCGCCCTTTGGTGTTGGGCAGTCAAGGCTTGCTCCGAAGCAAGCTTCGGCAAGCCTTGACTGCCCGCCACCAGCCTTCGTTCCTCAGGCTTGCATCACAGCAAGAAAAACCCGCTCGCAGACTCGCTTAAAAACCGGCTGGCGCAATGATATTTCAATAAACAGGAATGTACAAAGTCAGTAAGGCTGCTGGCTCTGAGTAGTTTGCTCCTCCCTCTTAGGGGACAGGGGAGGTTCTGTGCCTTGGGAGCTTTTTATTTTACCGCGCTGTTCAGCAGATGGCATAGCAGGTGATGCCCGTAGTACAGAACGGTGCTCGGATTGCCTCAAATGGTGTCTGCCTGTAATATAGAAATAAATTTATGTTAAAAACCAAAAAAAAGACACAACGCGACACCATATCAAAAATATTTTGTATATTTACGGACAATTAATAACTACAACTGATTTTGTTATTGTAACGCTACTGCTTTTATTTACAAATAAATCATTTGAGAAAGGAAACGGACGCTATGGAAAAGTTAAGATTATTTCAACTGGCTTTGTTGGCCATGGTATGTTTGCCGCTGTCCGCCCAAGAACAGGTGTATTCCAACTTCCTGCATGAGGGGAAGACCTGGAGACTTCAACAAGTGGTTGCCTACGCCACTTCTGAGGTCACCGTTACGGTGGCCGGAGACACCCTTGCCGGTGGGAAGAGCTGCAAGAAACTCGTCTGCGATGACGGCGGAGAAAAGACGCTCTTTGCTGTGATGGTTGAGGAGGGAGAGAAGGTGTACGAGTATGACGGCGGAAAATTTGTTCCTGTCTATGACTTTGGACTGAAGGAGGGCGACACCCTTCGCAGCACTGACAACACTATCGTGGTGACAGCTACCGACACGGTGGAATACAACGGCAAAAAATTCAGACGGCTGCTCCTGCACAAGACCAACGGCTACACCACAGACTGTTTAGCCGATGATTTTTATGAATACTGGGTTGAGGGCATCGGTAGCGAGTATGCGCCCAACCAGCCGTATAGCTTCGCCACG
>ONYS01000013.1 GCA_900322095.1 uncultured Prevotella sp. | reverse complement strand
CAAGGAAGCCCCCGACACACCACCGAAAATGGTGCTCAAGAGCCGCAACATGTTTGCGCTCGGACTGGTGTGCTGGCTTTTCGACCGCGACCTGAATCTCGTCAGCAATATGCTCCATGAGAAATTTGCCAAGAAACCCGGTGTGGCCGACTGGAACATGAAGGTGGTCCAGGCCGGATATGACTATGGAGCCAACACCCACAGCAGCGTGCCCAACACCTATCGCATCGAGACGAAAGACAAAAGGCCAGGACGCTATATGGATATCACCGGCAACAAGGCCACATCCTACGGTCTCATTGCCGCTGCCGAGAAGGCCGGACTGAAGCTGTATCTCGGTTCCTATCCCATCACTCCCGCCACCGACATCCTGCACGAGCTGGCCAAGCACAAATCCTTGGGTGTCATCACCGTGCAGGCCGAGGACGAGATCTCTGCCTGCTCGGGAGCCGTCGGCGCCGCCTTTGCCGGAGCGCTGGCCGTCACCTCCACGTCGGGACCGGGCATCTGCCTGAAGAGCGAGGCCATCAACCTGGCTGTCATCGATGAGCTGCCGCTCGTCATTATCGACGTGCAGCGCGGCGGACCTTCCACGGGACTGCCCACGAAGAGCGAGCAGACCGACCTGCTGCAGGTGATCTACGGCCGCAATGGTGAGAGTCCTATGCCCGTCATCGCCGCCACGAGTCCAACAGACTGCTTCGATGCCGCCTACATGGCTGCCAAGTTTGCCGTGGAGCATCTCACGCCTGTGACGCTCATGACCGATGCCTATATCGCCAATGGTTCTGCGGCATGGAAGCTGCCCGACATCAACGACCTGCCCGAGATTCATCCTCACTACGCCACCGAGAAGCAACGCTACCGCTACACGCCTTATGAGCGCGACCCGAAGACCGGTGCCCGCTACTGGGCCATTCCCGGAACGGAAGGCTACCGCCACATTCTCGGCGGACTGGAGAAGGACGGACAGACGGGCGCCATCTCTACCGAGCCGCTGAACCACGACCGTATGGACCACCTGCGCTACGACAAGGTGGCTCGCATTCCCGTGCCCGACCTCGAGGTGGAAGGCGACAAGGACGACGCGCAACTGCTCATCGTCGGCTTCGGTTCTACCTATGGCCATCTGCATACAGCCATGACCGAGATGCGCAAGAAGGGCTACCATGTGGCTCTCGCGCAGTTCAAATACATCAACCCTCTGCCGAAGAACACCGCCGATGTGCTGTTGCACTATCCCAAGTGCGTTGTGGCAGAGCAGAACCTCGGTCAGCTTGTGGCCCTGCTTCGCGGACGTATCAACGGCTTCGTGCCTTACCAGTATAATAAGGTAATGGGTCAGCCCTTCAGCGTGGCCGACCTCGTGAAAGAATTCAGTGCCCTCATCGACGGTACAGCCAACGTCGACAACGGTGATACTTTTATCTCTAAAGTATTATAAGCAAATGGAATTTACAGCTCAAGATTTCAAGAAAGGCCAGCCGCGCTGGTGCCCCGGCTGCGGAGACCACTTTTTTCTGAACAGTTTTCAGAAAGCTATGGCCGAAATAGGCGTACCTCCCTATCAGACGTGCGTCATCTCAGGTATAGGCTGTTCGAGCCGATTACCTTACTATGTGGACACTTATGCCATGCAGACCATCCACGGCCGTGCCGCTGCCGTCTGCACGGGTGCAAAGGTGGTGAATCCCAATCTCACCATCTGGCAGATTTCCGGTGATGGCGATGGACTTGCCATTGGCGGCAACCACTTCATCCATGCCATGCGCCGCAACATCGACATCAACATCGTGCTGCTCAACAACCGCATCTATGGTCTGACCAAGGGCCAGTATTCGCCAACGTCGCCCCGTGGCTTCGTCTCCAAGTCGAGTCCTTACGGTACGGTGGAGGATCCGTTCCGCCCGGCCGAGCTCTGCTTTGGCGCCCGCGGACGCTTCTTTGCCCGTGCTGCAGCCAACGACAGTCCCGAGACCATAAAGATTCTCAAGGCCGCCTACTATCATAAGGGCGCTGCCGTGTGCGAGATTCTGCAGAACTGCATGATCTTCAACAACGGAGCGTGGGACAATGTCTACACCAAGGAAGGTAGAGCCAAAAACGCCATCTACGTGGAGCACGGCAAGAAGCTCACGTTCGGACCCAACAACGAGTACGGACTCGTGCAGCAGGGATTCGGCTTGAAGGTGGTGGAGATTGGCAAGGATGGATATACGCTCGACGATATCCTCGTGCATGATGCCCATTGCCAGGACAACACCTTGCAGCTCAAGCTCGCCATGATGGACAACGAGCATGGCTTCCCGGTGGCTTTCGGTGTGATTCGTGATGTGGAGGCTCCCACCTACGACCAGGCCGTCAACGACCAGATTGAGGAAGTGAAGGCCAAGAAGCCCTATCACAACTTCATGGAGCTGCTCGAGACCAATGATATCTGGACGGTAGAATAGCTGATATAGTTTCTATAGTTGCTATAGTTGCTATAGTTACTATAGCTTCTATAGCAACCATAAAAAAATCCGCAATGCAGAGCTCTGCATTGCGGATTTTTTTATTTCTCGCTGAACAGCACCTGTATCACCGTCTGGCCGACGGCCTTCAGCGTGTTGCGGTCGATATTGTCCATATTGTCGGCAAGCGTGTGCCACGTTGGGCCGAAAGAACTCTGCTGACAATCGGGATAATAAGGAATGATGTCGATGGTTGGAATGCCGGCCTGCTTGTTCACGGGGATGTGGTCGTCGGTAATCATTCCGCCATCCTGACGCGGGAAGAAACTGCCGTAGCCAGCCTGACGGGCTGCCTTCCACACCTTCTTCACGATCTCTGGCGCGAATTGCTTCGACATGCCTTCCTCGTAGAACTTGGCGTTGAGGCCGCCTACCATGTCGAGCAGAATGCCGTAGCGGGCCTCATAGCCTTGGGGCAGGTTGGAGGCGAAATACTGGGCGCCGAGGGCCCACGTGTCGCCCTCGTTGTCCTGATTCGGCTCCCACTGGGGCGTTCCCCAGTCTTCGGCATCGAAGCAGACGAAGTCTACGCCGAAACCTGATGGCAGAGGAGTGCTCTTCAGCTGTCGGGCAATCTCCAGCATGACGGCCACACCGCTCGCGGCATCGTTGGCAGCGAGGATAGGCTTGTGCCAGTTGGTGGAGTCGGGATCATTGTCGGCCCAGGGACGTGAGTCCCAATGCGCGCAGAGCAGGATGCGCGTGGTGGCTGCGGGATTATACTGCGCCATGATGTTGGTGCTCTTCAAAATGGTACCGTCGTAGCCTTTGAGGTCGGCTTTCTGTGTGGTCACCTTGCAACCATACGACTTAAACTTACTGATAATCCAAGCCTCGCACTCGTCGTGGCCCTTGCTGTTCATGTCGCGCGGACCGAAGTCGCACTGTGCCTTGGTGAAGGCATAGGCCGAGTCGGCATTGAACTGCGGGCCCACGGGCTGCACCTTTTCCACCTCGTCGGTCTCCTCTGTTTCGTCCACGGCCTTGTTGCTGTTGCTATATCCATACCAGCCCAAGCCGGCGGCGAGGGCAACTACAGCTGCTGAAATCATGATGATTGTTTTCCGTTTCATTTTTTAGCTGTTTGTACTTGTTTCATCACTCTAAGCCAGTTTCCTCCCCATATCTTGGTGATGTCGTCGAGAGAGTATTTCTTCTTGAGCAGTTGCGTGGTGAAGTTGATCAGCTCCGACGCGTCGGCGAGACCTCTGATGCCACCGTCGCCGTCGAAGTCGGTTCCGATGCCCACATGGTCGATGCCCATCACGTCGATGGCATGGGCCAGATGCGAGAGTGCGTCGTAGATGTCGGCCTCACTCTCCTTGCGCAGGAATCCGTGGTAGAGCGTAATCTGGGCCACGCCACCGGCCTTGGCGAGCGCCCGTAGCTGGCCGTCGGTCAGGTTGCGCGGCACGTCGCAGAGCGCCTTGCAGTTGGAGTGGCTGCAGACGATGGGTGTACGGCTGATTTCCAGTGCGTCGTAGAAGCTCTTCTCCGCAGCGTGGGAGAGGTCGACCATGAGTCCGGCGTCGTTCATCGCGCCAATCACCTTTGCTCCCAATGGGCTCACTCCGCCGTGGGTGTTGTTGCCGCGGGCAGAGTCGCAGATGTCGTTGTCGCCGTTGTGGCAAAGCGTGATGTAGACCACGCCGCGACGAGCAAAGTAGTCCACGTTGTCGGGATTTCCCTCCAGGGCCAGACCGTTCTCAATGCCGAGACAGATGGCTTTCTTTCCGGCTGCCTTTGCCTCGCGCAGCTGCTGATCATTGGCGGCCAGCGCCAGATAGCGGCTGTTGTTGCCGACGAGCAGTTCTATCTTGTCGAAGATGAGGTTGGCATAGTCGAAGGGCGTTATCGTGGGCTTTCCGTCAGCGTTGTGACCGATGAGCGGATGCTTGGCGAGCACGTCGGCCGAATGGCGCTCAATGCCGGCAAGGTCGATGGTGTCGCTGAACTGCTGTCCCTGCTTGGGCTGCGGCAGGTAGGCCACCATCGTCACGGCGTCGGTGCGGCCCTCGGTCATCTTGTGGATGTCGTAGAGTATGCGCGGGTCACGCTTCATGAAGTCCACTCCCTGCGGGAAGAACATCGGCGTGTCGCAGTGCGAGTCGAGGGTGAGGATGGCGTGGTGGATGTGCTTCGCCTCGGCAAATACACGACTCTCACCGATGAGCCACTTGAAGATGGGCAGTCCGTCGGCGCCCAGCCATTCGGGATGCCACTGTATGCCCAGTATGGACTTGCGCTCACTGCTCTCCACGGCCTCAATCACTCCGTCGGGAGCCTTGGCGATGACGCGCAGATGGGGTCCGGCCTCGCTCACGGCCTGATGGTGGAAACTGTTGACATAGAGGCGGCGGGAGTCGTTGGGCGCGTAGATTTGGTCGAGGATGCTTCCCGTGACGTAGCTCACCGTGTGGGTGGGCTCGGTGCGCTCGGCGTCTTCCGAATGCTTGAGGGGCGCGCCCATGCCGTTGGCCTTCATCCATTCGCCAATGTCCTGAGTCACTTTTCCTCCCAGGGCCATAGCCAGCGTCTGTATGCCGCGGCATATTCCGAGCATCGGGATTTGTCGGTTGAAGGCCAGTCGGGTCAAGATGAGTTCGAAGCGGTCGCGGTGCACGTTGATGCCTCCCAGGCGTGGAGAGGGTTCCTCACCGGCCCACAGCGGATTGTAGTCGGCACCTCCCGAGAGCAGCAGTCCGTCGATATGGTCGAGCATGTCGGCCATCACCTCGTTGTCGTCGGTGGGCGCGAGCAGCACGGGCACGCCACCGGCACGCTCCACCTGCTCATAATATTGCGACATAATCATGGCCTTGCCGTCGTTGAAGTTGGCCGAGATGCCGATTACAGGTCTGCGACTGTTCTCGGGAAAACGGTCGTAGAACGGCTGCATTTCCTTGTCGATACTAAAAGAATTCATGAAAGATGGGAAATAAGAAATGGTCTCTCCGCCTCAATGATGGCGCAGAGACCGAATGATGTTTTTGTTTTTTACGGTCGCCACGGACGATTACTCGTCGATGTTGACGGGAATCTCGCGCTTGATGCTCTGCTCGAGCGAGATGAGAGTCTCCGTACTCACCACACCCGGGATGGTCTGCATCTTGTTGTTGAGCAGGTCCATGAGCTGCTCGTTGTCCTTGGCATAGAGCTTGATGAGCATGGTGTAGGAACCGGTGGTGAAATGGCACTCCACGATTTCAGGAATCTCCTTCAGTTTCTTCACCACGTCCTTATACATTGAGCCTCTCTCCAGGTTGAGTCCCACGTAGGTGCAGGTGGAATAGCCCAAACTCTTGGGATTGATGTCGAAACCGCTACCGGTGATGACACCGTTCTCCTGCAAGTGCTGTACGCGCTGATGGATGGCGGCACGAGAAACTCCGCACTCTGCTGCCACGTCCTTGAAAGGAATTCGGGCGTTCTTGGATAGAATGCTGAGAATCTTTTTATCCAATAAATCGATTTTTTCCATGTTTATCAGTGATTAAAATGTTTTTATTCAAGATTGTAGTAGCAAAGATAGCAATTAAAACCGAATATTTCGACAAATGTTTAGAAAATATTCAAAATGTAGAAAAATATTTCTGATTATAGGCGGTTTTTGAACAAAAAGTAAAGATAAAAGGGGTAGAAAAGCCGTGTTAGCTTACCATTTGAATTTTCACGGTGGACTTATGACTAAGTTTTCCCACTCCTTCATAAAAGTAGTATCTACAGCAATTGCCCCACTGTGAGGTATCGGAGCTCCGTCAGTGCAGCCTTCACGTCGCCTTTGGGAAGCGGGCAAGTGTGAATGTCTTACTTGATTTCCATTGATTTCTATGAATTATTAGGTTTATAACAAGCTTTTCTTGTCGGGCGGCACGTGCCAACCTTATTGCTACCACGTGGTAACCTTATTGCTACCACGTGGTAACCATATTGCTACCACGTGGCAACCATTATCATTATAGCGATATTGCCTCGCGTTTATGAACAAAATGAGTTATGGATAGTCTGCAAAAAAAATCTGCCTGAGATAATTTGGAGTCTTAAATCACGGGTTGTCAGCGGCCCCACGCTTGCCGGGTCATCATCACCGCAATGGTTTTCATCCGTGCATAGTCCTTGCTGATATACATGTAGCCCTTATAGACGTTGCTCGGTCCCCAGGAGTTCTTGGCGATGAAGTATTCCTTTCCGCTGAGGTCGCGCGCCATGCCCACGATTTCCATCACGTGGTCGTCGGTGGTCATGCGCATCTCGAACTCATGCTGGCGCTCTTCCTGAGTGACGTCGCTCGACTGTTGGGGCAGGGTGGCCGTGCCGCGCTGCCAGTCGAAGCCGGGTTCCGACACGTCGCCTTCCCAGCAGACGGGATGTCCGGCAAAGAGAGCCTGCTCGATATGGTTGATGAGCGTGTCGATGGGCACGTTGAGGAAGCTGTCGTGCATGACATTGTCGGGAACCTCCAGACAGAACTCGCTGCCGAAGGGATGGTGGGTGAAGCTCGTGACGCCCATATACTCATCGCGAAGACAGACGCTGTGGGCAAACTCAATCGGCGTATACTGCATGCCGCCCATGGCTACAATGCCGGGAAGTGGACCAATGGCATCGTCGAGAAGCTGATGGAGCCGGCTCTTGAACGATTTCAGTTCGGTAGAAGATTCTGCCAGCTTGTGTACCTTATTGTTGAGTACGGGATAATTGATTTTGCGGTCGCCGTTGAAATAGGCATCGTAGGGAATCACGCCGCTGTCTTCTATATAATGTATGAGCATGGGAGCCATGCCGCGAAGGGCTATCTCCTGCTTGCCATGCGAGAGAAAATCGCGCGTGCCCAGATATTCCAGAACGTTGCGGAAGACAAAATCGGGACTGAGGTTGACTGAGTCGCCACGCATGATGTGCTCGCTCTCTATCGTTGCCAGCATGCCATAGAGCCAGCACAGGTCGCTGTTGCCCTGATTTTTCACGGGTGTAGTGCCGATGCGGCATAGGGTGACAAACTGCATGGGCTCGCCCTTGGGTTGGCGCTTGTGTTGGCAACTCGTGAGCGAGAAAAGGAAAACAGACGATATAAGGAGTAGTATAGCCTTAAAACTGCGTGACATCGATGAGTCTATTAACAAGGCAAAGATATAAAAAAACTTGCTCAATAGCAACGATTCATGCAGGATTTCTCATCCTTTGCACAAAAGAGAATGAATTTATGGTGTAGAAGGAGTCGACAACCTGGAAAAAATCTCTTTATCTTCCGAAACTTGCTGTTGTGCGACCAATGGGGTATCTTCGCAACATGTATCATCATGTCAGTGCTGGGCCAGAATGGAGTGAGCAGCCAAACTTAGCTAATCAGGCAACTACCCGACAAGCACCCGACAAGTACCCGACAAGTATCCGACAAGCTGATGCTTCTGTCCGGACGATTATTTCTCTATCACCTTTCCGTTGACAATCTTGAAGCGGCGGTCGAACTCTTCATGACTGCGCTTCCAGCGGTTGTGGGTCCACAGCCAATAGGCCGGCTCGTGGCGGATGGTCTCCTCGAGCATGGCGAAGAAGCGGCGCGTGACCTCATGCTCTGGCAGCTTCTGCGGCTCGCGGGTGATGAGGCGATAGGTCATGTTGTAGTAGCCACGGTGCGGACGGCTCATGTCGACATAGAAGATGGCGTCGTTCATCTTGCGCATGATGCGCTCTGCTCCGGTAAACACCGGCGTGTCGTGGTTGAGGAAAGGCAGCCACAAGTGGATGTTCTGCCACTTGGGGTCCTGGTCGGAGATGTAGCCGAAGATGCTCAGCTTGCCCTCGCGGCGCAGCGTGAGCAGGGCGCGCAGGATGTCGCGCTTGGGAACGAGCATGGAATGGGGCTGAGTGGTGCGGATGCGCTGGAACAGATAGTCGAAAGCCTTACTGTGAAGCGGCGTGTAGACGAGTCCCGTCACGCGGGTGTCGGGCAGATAGGCTCCCACGCACGACAGCCATTCCCAGTTGCAGTAATGTCCGAGGATGGTGCCCACGTTCTGTCCCTGCTCAAAGCAGGCCTCAATCTCGTCGGAATTGGTGATATGAAAATGCTTCTTGAGGTCCTCGCGGCTCAGGCTCAGGAGTTTCACCGCCTCGAAGAAGTAATCGCAAAACCAGTGATAGAACTTCCGTTCGATGGCTCTCAGTTCCTCCGGAGACTTTTCGGGGAAAGCCGTCGACAGGTTATGGCGCACGATCTTCTTGCGATAGCCCACCACATGATAGACAAAGAGATACTCAAAGTCGGCCAGCGCGTAGATGACACGCCAGGGAAGCAATGAGATGAGATAGAAAAAACAATAAACAATCTTTGTCATAGCTGGTCTTGATGATTTTCAGTTGTTGCTGATTTCTGTGTCTCCGACGGATGCTCAGCTCTGCATGTCGTGGAGTTTCTTGTAGTAGCCGTCAATCTTCAGCAGTTCGTCTTGCGTGCCGCGCTCCACGATTCTGCCCTCATGGATGACGCAAATCTCGTCGGCATTCTTCACCGTGGAGAGCCGGTGGGCGATGGCAACGGTGGTGCGCGACTTCATCAGCCGCTCCAGGGCGTCCTGCACGAGGTGCTCGCTCTCGGTATCGAGGGCCGACGTGGCCTCGTCGAGAATCAGGATGGGCGGATTCTTCAGTATGGCACGCGCGATGCTGACGCGCTGGCGCTGACCTCCCGAGAGACGTCCGCCCCGGTCGCCGATGTTGGTGTCGAAACCTTTCTCCGATGCCATGATGAAATCGTAGGCATTGGCAATCTTTGCCGCGCGTATCACGTCTTCCTTCGAGGCATTCTCAACGCCGAAGGTGATGTTGTTGTAGAAGGTATCGTTGAAGAGGATGGCCTCCTGATTGACGTTGCCGATGAGCTCGCGCAGGTCGTGGATGTTCAGGTCCTTGACGTTGATGCCGTCGATAAGCACCTCGCCCTCCTGCACGTCGTAGTAGCGGGGAATCAGGTCGACGAGCGTGGACTTGCCCGAACCGCTCTGTCCCACGAGGGCTACGGTCTTTCCCTTCGGAATCACCAGGTTGATGTCGCGCAGCACCCACTGCTGTCCGTAGCGGAACGACACGTGGCGGAACTCGATGTCATGGTCGAAATGATTGATTCTTATGGGATTGGGCTTCTCTTTAATCTCTATCTCGGCCATCAGAATCTTGTCGACGCGCTCCATTGAGGCCAGTCCCTTGGGGATGTTGTAGCTGGCTTTGGAGAATTCTTTCAAGGGATTGATGATGCTGTAGAGGATGGTCATGTAGTAGATGAACGTGGGACCGCTCAGCACTTGCTCGTTCAGCACGAGGATTCCGCCAAACCACAAGACGATGACAATCATCACTGTACCCAGAAACTCGCTCATCGGGTGGGCCAGCTGCTGACGGATGTTGACGCGCATGATGTTGTCGCGATAGGCAGAGTTGATGTTGTCGAAGCGGCGGTTCATCTTATCCTCAGCGCAGAAGGCCTTGATGATGCGCAGTCCGCCAAGCGTTTCCTCCACCTGACTCATCGTGTCGCTCCAGAGTGACTGTGCCTTGATGCTCTTCTGCTTCAGTTTGCGGCCCACAAAGCCCATGAACCAGCCAAAGATGGGCACGAAGACGATGGTGAAGAGCGTGAGCTGCCAGCTGATGATGAGCATGGCAACGAAGTAGGATACGATGAGGATGGGGTTTTTGAAGAGCATGTCGATGCTCGACATGATGGAGTTCTCGATTTCCTGCACGTCGCCGCTCATGCGGGCAATGATGTCGCCCTTGCGCTCATCGCTGAAGAAGCCGAGGTCGAGCGACGTTATCTTCTGATAGAGTTGGTTGCGAATGTCGCGCACCACGCCCGTACGGATGGGGATGATGGTGGCCGAGGAGAGAAAATAGGCGCTTGTCTTCAGTGCAGTCATGAATGCCAGGGCAAGTCCGATGATGAGCAGCGTGTTGGTGGCGCCGTAGTTCTGGAGGAGTTCCTGCATGTAGTAGTTGAAGTTGTTGACGATGACGTCTTTCTCCAATTCCCATTTCATCAGGTGAGTGGCTGCCGGACCGCCCTCCGTCTTGAAGAGAATCTGCAACATGGGAATCAATGTCGCAAAAGAGAAAATGTTCAATATTGCAGAGAGAATATTGAACAGGACGGTGAGAAAAAGATATTTCTTGTAGGGCGGCACAAAGCGCCGCAAGACGTTGAGGAACTCTTTCATTGCTTTTTTTCTAGAGTTTTTTGTCGGACTTTTCGGACTGGTCTGACTTTTCTGACTTTTCGGACTTTTAGGATGGGTCGGATAGGTCGGATGGGTCGGATAGGTCGGATGGGTCAGACCAGTCAGACTAGTCAGACCAGTCTGATTAGTCAGCTTTAATCGATTACTTCTCCCAGTAGTGTGGCGCTGCTGCTGCCCGTGATGCGGACGTTGACGAGCTCGCCGATATGGTGATGGCCACGGTCGATGATGACAGCCTTGTTCTGCTGCGTACGGCCCATGAGCTGATTGTGACTGCGCTTGCCGAAACGCTCCAGCAGTACTTCGAAGGTCTTGCCCTCGTCTTCCTTGTTCACCTCAGCGCTGATTTCTGTCTGCAAGGCGATGAGCTGGTTCAGGCGTGCTATCTTCACCTCTTCGGGTACGTTGTCGGGCAGATGGTTGGCGGCGTAGGTGCCGGGGCGCTCGCTGTACTTGAACATGAAGGCACTGTCGAAGCGCACTTCCTTCACGAGCGACAGGGTCTGCTGGAAGTCTTCCTCGCTCTCGTTGTGATAGCCGACGAAGATGTCGGTGGAGAGTCCGCAGCCGGGAATGATGCGGCGGATGGCCTCTACCTTCGAGAGATACTGCTCGCGGGTGTACTTGCGGTTCATCAGCCGCAGCGTGCTGTCGGAGCCGCTCTGCGCGGGGAAGTGGATGTGGTTGCAGAGATTGGGCTCAGAGGCGATGGCATAGAGGATGTCGTCGCTCATGTCCTCGGGATTGGAGGTGGTGAAGCGCACGCGCATATCGGGCACGGCCCGCGCCACCTTGGTCAGCAGCTGGGCGAAGGAGACGCCATTCTCGGGACGCTTGCCGTTGGGCAGCAGTCCATAGGAGTTGACGTTCTGTCCGAGGAGCGTCACCTCCTTGAAGCCCTTGTCGTGAAGGTCGTTGACTTCGCAGAGAATGCTCTCCACGTCGCGCGAGCGCTCACGGCCACGGGTATAGGGCACGATGCAGTAGTGGCAGAAGTTGTTGCAACCACGCATGATGCTCACGAAGCCCGACACGCGGTTGGCACCCAATCGCTGCGGCGTCACCTCGCGGTAAGTTTCCGTCGTACTGAGGTGGATGTTCACGGCATTGTGGCCCGTCTCGCACTGTGCGATGAGGTTGGGCAGGTCGAGATAGGCGTCCGGACCGCAGACGAGGTTGGCATAGTGGTTGTTCACCAGGTCGTCTTTCACGCGCTCGGCCATGCACCCCAGCACACCGAGGATGAGCTTGCGGCCCTTCTTCTGCTCTGCGTGGAGTTGCTCAAGACGATGGTAGATGCGGTTTTCTGCGTTCTCACGTACGGAACATGTGTTGAGAAACACCGCGTCGGCATCTGCTTCGTTGTCACAAATCTCATAGCCGGCCATCTTCATCACGGAGGCTACAACCTCCGAGTCGGCCACGTTCATCTGGCAACCGTAAGTTTCAATATAGAGTCGTTTCATTTTTTCTTATGTGAATATTGGGGTGCAAAGTTACTAATTTTAGTCGATACGGCCAACAGCAGGAGGAATATGGCCACTCCCGACACCCATCCGGCAAAGACGTCGACGAGGTAGTGGGCCTGGATATACACCGTTGCCGTGCAAAGAAAGACGTAGACCGGCAGCAGACAGCAGAGCAGCTTCTTCTGGCGCAGATGGACGAGCAGAAGCATGCAGACGGTGCTGATGCCCACGTGCGACGACGGGAAGGCGGCCGTGGGACGCTCGCCGGTAGCCTGGGCGTCGGCAACGAGCTTATAGAATACGCCCTTGCTGTAGCCGGGAAGCACCAGACTCTCATGATGGAAGTTGAAGTAGTCGCCCAAGTGGGGAAAGACGCCCTTCGCTATCTCGTCGATGCCCACTGCCTTATAGTAGTAGGTGGGACCGGTGACGGGAAAGAGGTCGAAGATGACATAATAGATGAAGAAGGCGCCCATGATGATGAAGGCACAGCGCTCAAACTCCTCGTAGCGACGGAAAAAATAGACGAGCGCCGTGAGGATAATCATCGGGTAATAGCTCACGTAGCCAAAGTGGAGCAGCTCGCTCAGAACGGGCGACGTGAACTTGGCCGAGAACAGCAGTGCGGGCTGACAGCCGAAGAGCATCTGGTCCCAGCCGGCAACGAGATAGTCGAGATTGTTGAATACGCGGTTGAGCTCATAGGTGTCGGGATACCACCAGGCGAGCAGGCACATCTGCGAGGTCACGCGCAGCAGCATCGTTGCCCGGCAGGGCAGCAATCGGTAGACGGCCCACATGGCGGCCATGAGCGTCACCACGCGCACGCGCCCCCAAATCATGCTCTCCGGGTTGGCAAGTTTCACATAAGAGAAAAACATCAGCACGAGCGTGAAGGCCAAATAGGCCAGTATGGCCCATTCTATCCACAGCAACCCCTTGCGTGGATTTTTTTCTATCGAAAATAAAGTCATTATCTCATTTAATCCATTCGTTTTCCAGATACCAGTCGATGGTCTCGTTGACGCCCATCGGCAGGTCATAGAGCGGATTGAATCCCAGTTCCTTCCGGGCCGCTGAAATGTCGCAGCGCCAGTTGCGCTGTTTCAGGATGTTGTACTTGTCGTTGTTGAGAGCCGTCATGCGGCCGGTCAGTCGTCCCCAGTATTCGCCGAAGAAGGTGATGATGCGCAGCAGCCACAGCGGGGCTTTCACGCGAATCATCCACGGCTGTCCCAGCTCCTTCCAGCAGAGGTTGCTGAACGTGCGGCTGCTGTAGACCTTTCCGTCGGAGAGGAAATACTTTCTGCCGCTCTTGCCGTTCTCCATGGCGAGGAAGGCGGCATCCACGAGGTCGCGCACGAAGATGAACGTGATGTCCTGCCGCTTGAAGCCTGCGGCGAAGTCCATGTGGCGGCTGATGCTCTGCGCCAGCAGGAAGTAGTCGCGCTCGCGCGGGCCGTAGACGCCGGTGGGCCGCAGTATCACCACCGGCAACCGGTCTTTCACGCTGTCGAGAAACTGTTCCGAGGCCAGCTTGCTCTCGCCGTAGGCCGTATTGGGATGCGGCGTGTCGGTCTCCTTGATTTCCACATAGGGCTGTTGCTCATGGATGGCGCCAAACACGCTGAGCGACGAAAAGTAGATGAACTTCTTGATGGGCATGCCCAGCTTCAGCAGGGCGCCTACAAGATTCTTCGTTCCTTCGGTATTGATACGGAAGAAATCCTCTTTATGAAGACACTTTGTGGCTCCTGCGGCATGAACCACGTAATCGAAGTCTTTACCACGAAGCTGTTCCACCAATTCATCCTCTGAGCCGAGGTTGATATTGAGAAAGTTGATACGCTTGTCTTGCAGGTAGCGTCGTGAACTTGTTGGTCTCACGCCTGCCCAGGTTTCCCAGCCTCGGTAGAGAGCCTCCTCCACGATAAAGCTGCCTATAAAGCCACTGGCTCCGGTAATTAATATCTTCATGAGTGCAAAATTAGTGTTTCTTTTTCAATGCTGAGTGAAAACTACTGCTTTTTAAGGGATTTTTAAGTACTTATAGCGTTCCACGGAACACTATCGAGTTGAATTTCAATGTTTACGGTGATGTTGGCAGTAGTGCGTGTCGCCCTCACTCAGATAAGTTTTAGCAGTTCTTTCATTCCCTCGCTGGCACCCTTGTGGATGGCCGTCACCTCTGAGCTGCAGCCCACGGGGTTGGGGTCGATCAGATAGATGGGGCAGCCCTGCGGCACGTAGCTGACGAGTCCTGCGGCGGGATAAACGTTGAGCGAAGTGCCGATGATGACGAACACGTCGGCCTCCATAGCCTCGCGGGCGGCATACTCCATCATGGGCACTGCCTCGCCGAAGAATACGATGAAGGGGCGCAGCAGACTGCCGTCGCTGGCTTTCTCGCCAGGCTTCACGTCGTTGTGCTCGGGCGTGAGCTGCACCTGATAGCGCTTGTCGTCGGGGTCGTTGCTCGAGCAGGCCTTTGAGAGCTCGCCGTGCAGATGAATCACGTGGGTCGAACCGGCACGCTCATGGAGGTCGTCCACATTCTGCGTGATCACCGTCACCTCGTAGTCCTTCTCCATCTCGGCAATGAGCCGATGGCCCTCGCAGGGCTTGGCGGCCCACAGCTTGCGGCGCAGGCCGTTATAGAAATTGTTGACGAATACGGGATCCTGCAACCATCCCTCGTGGGAGGCCACCCGCTCAACGGGATAATTCTCCCACAAACCGTCGTTGCCGCGGAAAGTCTTGAATCCACTCTCCACCGACATGCCGGCTCCTGTTAGAAATACCACTTTCTTTGTCATAATTCTTCCTTTCTTTCTAGGTTTTGTCTGTCTTTCAAAGCTGTTAAGAGCATGAGAAACATTAAGTTTTCACAAAAATACGAATTTTTACCCAAATGTCGGTGGTGAAAAGGAGAAAATATGTAACTTTGCAAAGAAATTATTTTAATAGGAACAAACAAAGCGAAAAAAAATGAAAGATAAAGTAGCCTACGCATTGGGAACGAGCATTGGCATGCAATTGCAGCAAATGGGTGCAAACGAATTGAATATCACCGATTTTTCCCAAGGCGTAACCGACGCTTTAGCAGGAAAGACAGCCATGGACCGTGCTGAGATGGAGGCTGTCATCAACGAGTTCTTTACGCGCAAGAGCCAGGAGCAGGCTGAGAAAGCCAAGGCTGAGGGCGCACAGTTTCTGGCCGAGAATGCCAAGAAGGAAGGCGTCGTGACGCTGCCTTCGGGCTTGCAGTATCAGGTGCTGCGCGAGGGCAACGGCAAGAAGCCGAAAGCCACCGACCAGGTGCGCTGCCACTATGAGGGCACACTCATCAACGGCACCGTCTTCGACAGCAGCTACAAGCGTGGCGAGCCCGCCGTGTTCGGACTCAACCAGGTCATCAGCGGATGGACCGAAGGCGTACAGCTCATGCAGGAAGGCGCCAAGTACAGATTCTTCATCCCCTACAATCTCGCTTACGGCGAGCGCGGCGCAGGCCAGCAGATTCCGCCCTACGCTGCCCTCATCTTCGATGTCGAGCTCCTCGAAGTGATGTAAAGGGCTTCATTTGCTCCATAGTCCTCCCCACAGACGTGGCGATGGGGGATTATAGGGCACAACCACAAAGAAAAACTTGAATTAAAAGACAATATGAAATTAATTAGAGTAGCGGCCATCGTGGCCATTTGCGGCGCAACGTTCGCATCATGCAACGACTCTGCGCCCAAGAGTAATTTGAAAGACGGCATCGACTCTCTGAGCTATGCCATGGGTCTTGCCCAGTCGCAAAACCTCCGTATGCAGCTCAAGGAAGGCAACGCTATCGACACAGCCTATATCGACGAGTTCATCAAGGGTCTGAACGAAGGTGCCAAGGTTGGCAAGGATAAGAAGAAGTTTGCCTACATCGCCGGTCTGAGCGTTGGTATGGGCATCTCCACACAGGGCTTGCAGCAGATGAACAGCATGTGCTTCGGCAACGATACCACACAGACCATCTCGCTCAACAACTTCATGGCTGGCTTCTCTGCCGGCATCAAGGGCGGCAAGACCGTCTTCACTCCTGAGCAGGCACAGACCATCGCACAGCAGAAGGTCAACGAGCTCAAGGCAAAGAGCGCCATCAAACTTTATGGTGCCAACAAGGCTGCCGGTGAGAAATTCCTCGCTGCCAACAAGAAGAAGCCCGGAGTGGTGACGCTGCCCTCTGGCGTTCAGTACAAGGTGCTCAAGGCCGGCAATGGCAAGACCATCGCCGACTCTACCTGGCGCGTGACCTTCACCTATGAGGGCCGCACCATCGACGGCAAGGTGTTCGACTCCAGCAACCGCAGCGGCAAGGAGAATCCTGTCACCACACAGGCTTTCCAGAACATCCCCGGCTTTGCTGATGCTCTGAAGCACATGCCCGTTGGCTCTACATGGGAAATCTACATTCCTCAGCAGCTCGCTTATCAGGCCAACCAGGCTGGCGAGATCAAGCCTTTCTCTACGCTCATCTTCAAGGTGACGCTGCTCAAGGCTGAGCCCGCAGGCCAGCAGCCCGGTGCTGCCGCTATGCCCATGAGCGCACGTTGATAACGCACTGACAGAATAAACCACCTGCATGGTCACACTTCGCCTGCTCCCAATAAGGGTGGAACGGGACGGTGTGACCATGCTTTTTTAATAAAACAAAAGTATAGTATGAAAAAAATTGTTTGTTTAGCTCTTGTTCTTCTCGTGGCAACAGCCAACTGCGCCGTTGCAGGAAAGAAGAAGGACAAAAAGAATCCTGCCGCCACTGCCGCAAAGACCGTAGTGCTGAAGACGAAGGCCGACTCGCTGAGTTATGCTGCCGGCGTAGGCGCTACTATGGGACTGGAACAATATCTGGAAAAACAACTTCATCTAGACTCCACGCAGCGCGCTGACTTCACCGCTGCCTTCGAGGAGGCTCTGACAAGAATGAGCGACAAGAAATTCCAGGCATTGGCTGCCGGATATCAGATTGCACAAACCGCTTCTGAGTCTATCCTGCCCAACTATCAGAAGAACCTGAAAGAAGCCGACATCGACATCAACGACTCCCTCTTCTTCAAGGGATTCGCTGCTGGCTTCAACAACGACACCACCTACTTCAAGCCCGCTGAGGCCATGAAGCTCGTGCGCGAGACTTCTCAGGCCGCTGAGAAGAAGGCCAACGAGAAGTGGAAAGAGGAAAACACTGAGTGGCTGGCCAAGAACGCCAAGAAGGAAGGCGTACAGACGACCCCCTCCGGTCTGCAGTATAAGGTTATCAAGATGGGTACTGGCGAGAAGCCAACAGCCACAGATACCGTCGTGGTGAAGTATGAGGGCAAGAACATCAATGGTGAGGTGTTCGACAGTTCCTACAAGCGCAATCCCCAGACCATCAACTTCGTCTGCAATCAGGTCATCAAGGGTTGGACTGAGGCTTTGGAGATGATGCCCGCAGGCAGTAAGTGGGAACTCTACATCCCTGAGAACCTGGCCTACGGTGCCCGCAAGACCGGTCCTATCAAGGCTTACTCAACGCTGATCTTCACCGTAGAGCTTGATGCAGTGAAGAAGGCTGCTCCCAAGGCTGCCGTTGGCAAGACTACTCTGAAGGCCGCTCCCAAGACTGCCGCAAGAAAGACGGCTTCTCGCAAGAGAAAGTAATCAGCGCTTTATGAGCTGACTGTTGCCTAATAGCAGGACAGCACAACAAATAATCCGCAATGCAGTTGATTCCGCATTGCGGATTTTTTTTAGAAGACCCACCCCCGGCCCCTCCCTACGAAGGGAGGGGAGCAAACAGCGGAGTGTTAGAAATCCGAATGGTAGGAGGGCCGTCATTCCTGACGGCCAAGAAAGACCGCTTGCTTGTCAAGAGTACATCCTTCGTCGTCAGGAATGACGACGCTCCTAGAACGCAAACTACCAGCGCAGACTGTGGATGGCAGTCTGCACCGTTTGCTTCCCCCTCCCTACAGAGGGAGGGGAAGAGAACATCATCGGACAATCGCTTGCTGACGGACCAACCAGCCTCGAAGAGGCTGACTCTCGGTAACCCCAGTCAAGCGACGATAGGAGCGCAGACTGGGGATGAGGACACGTCTCTCTACTTGGACTCAGTGCCCCGAAGGTGGCACACCAGCACGTAGTGCGCAAATGTATAGGAGGGTACTGACGGCTATGCCTCGTCCCATAGGAGATAATCGATGTCCTGTTTATAGATTGGCATCAAAACTTTCATCGATTGTTAGCAATCGTACCACCGGGTGGTAGTGGGTGTACCACCGAGCGGTAGCGTGCGTACCACCGAATGGTAGTGTGCGTACCACCGAGCGGTAGCGTGATGACCGAGCGGAAAAACGTTTTACCACCGAGCGGTAATTCGTTTACCACCGAGCGGTAATTCGTTTACCACCGAGTGGTAATTCCATTACCACCGATAATATCTCGGACTTAAAAAGGCGCCAAGTTATTTTTTAAACATTAAATAAATGTCAACTCTACGATACGTCTCAATAAAATGTCGTATCTTTGCACATATATTAATAGAAGTATGAAGTATATATTAGTCACCGGAGGTTCGCGTGGCATAGGCCGTGCCGTATGCGTGAGGCTCGCCAAAATGGGCATGCCCGTCATCATCAACTATCGTTCCAACGAGGCCGAGGCCTTGAAGACCAAAGTTATGGTTGAGGCTGAGGGCGGGAAAGCCGAGCTGCTGCCTTTTGACGTTGCCGATGAGGCGCAGGTCAACAAAGCCATGGACCAGTGGGAAGATCAGCATGCCGACGATTTCATCTATGTATTGGTCAACAATGCAGGCATCCGTCGCGATGGCGTGATGTTTATGATGGGCGATGACGACTGGCACGACGTGCTGCGCACTACGCTTGATGGTTTCTTCTTCATCACCCGTCGCGTGCTCAAGCATATGATGCCCCGCCATCATGGTGGCCGCATCGTCAACCTGGCCTCGCTCTCCGGCCTCAAAGGCATGCAGGGACAAGCCAACTACAGTGCTGCTAAGGCTGGACTGATTGGCGCTACCAAGGCTCTCGCCCTTGAGGTTGCTCCCCGCCAGATCACCGTCAACGCCGTGGCTCCTGGTTTCGTCGACACGGATATGACCCAGGACCTCGACCGTGCTGCCCTTGAACAGCTAATTCCCATGCACCGTTTCGCCAAACCCGAAGAGGTGGCAGAGGCTGTAGCCTTCCTCGCTTCAGAGGGTGCCGCCTACATCACGGGCGACGTCATCAGCATCAACGGTGGACTGTATACTTAGTAAGTTCTTAAGTTTATTAGTAAGTTCTTAAGTTTATTAGTTTTTGAGTTTTTGAGCTCTTGAATTGAAGAGTTGACGAATAGAAATATTAAGTTCTTGAATTGATGAGCTAAGTAATAATCCTCTATCCATATTAAAGGCTTAAAAACTCATAAACTCATAAACTCAAAGGCTCAAAAACTTATTAACTCACAAACTCATAAACTCAAACCCCATGCATCTGTCTTCATCTCTCAAATCTAAATACACCAGCGAACAGCTCTCCGCCCGTGAGGCGCAGCGGCTGGCAGAGTTCATCGCCTGGGGTCCCGCTATCTTCGAGGCATCCAGACTGATGTTGAAATATGGTGTCCTCGACCTGTTGCGCGACCATGATGAAGGACTGACCCGACAGGAGATAGCCGAGCAGTGCCATCTGAGCGACTATGCAGCCAAATGTCTGCTGGAAGCCTCGCTCTCCATCGGTACCGTATTAGTCAATCCCGACAACGACCGCTATATGCTGTCGAAGACGGGATGGTTCTTGCTCACCGATCCCGCCACGCGGGTCAACATCGATTTCAATCACGATGTCAACTACGAGGGATGGTTCCATCTCGACGAATCGCTGAAGAAGGGACGGCCCGAGGGCTTGCGTCATTTCGGACCGTGGCCCACCATCTACGAGGGCTTGTCGAGTCTGCCCAAGGAAGTGCAGAAAAGCTGGTTCGCCTTCGACCATTTCTATAGCGATTCCTCGTTTCCCGATGCCCTCCGCATTGTCTTCGACGAACACCATGTCCGCACGCTCTACGATGTGGGCGGTAATACCGGCAAGTGGGCGCTGCGCTGTGTGGACTACAGTGCTGAGGCCCGCGTCACCGTCCTTGACCTGCCCCAACAGATTGAGTTGATGAAGGCCAATATTGCCGACAAGAAGGGCGCCGACCGCATCACGGGCTATGGCGTCGACCTCCTTGATGAGAGCCAGATGTTCCCCAAACAGGCCGACGGTCCCGACGCCATCTGGATGAGTCAGTTTCTCGACTGCTTCAGCATGCCGCAAATTGTGAGCATCCTCAAGCGGGCGAAGGCCTGCATGACGCCCAACTCGCGCATCTACATCATGGAAACCCTTTGGGACCGGCAGAAATATGAGCCGGCCACGCTCTGTCTGACTATGACCAGTCTCTATTTCACGGCACTGGCCAACGGCAACTCGAAGATGTACAACACCGAGGATATGGAACAGTGCATTCATGAGGCAGGCTTGGAGATAGAGACCATTCACGACCATCTGGGTCAGGGCCACTCCATCCTTGTCGTTAAAGCCAAATAGCCATGATGGAGAAGAACTGGCAGGGAGACACTTTCGGCAACAACCGCATGCACCGATGGCTTATCGGTATGCTGCGGCACAGCGACGTGCGCATCTATTATGCGTTTGCCGCAGTTTTCGTCGTCCCCGTCTGTATGTTTGTCTCTCGAGGTGCGCGCTATGCCTACGGCTATTTCCGCGAACTGTGGCATGAGCGTAAGCTCAAGGCCCTCTGGCAAACCTATCTCAACCTTGTCAAGTTCTCTCAGGTTGTCATCGACCGTTTCGCGATGTTCGCCGGAAAGCGGATGAAACTCAAGGTTGAGCACCCCGAAGCGTTCGAGCGCTTGGCCGAAGGCAGCGAAGGCTTTGTCATGCTCAGTGCCCACATCGGTTGCCACGAGATGGCCGGCTATGAGCTTGTCTCCGACCATAAGCGGTTCAATGCCCTCGTCTATAGCGGAGAGAAAGCGTCGGTCATGCAAGGCCGTCAGCAGCTCTTTGGACATAACAATATCCGCATGATACCTATCCGTCAGGATATGAGCCACCTCTTCGCCATCAATACCGCCTTGGCCAATGGCGAGATTGTCAGTATTCCCGGCGACCGCGTGTTCGGTTCACCCCGCACGGTGACCGTCACCCTGCTCGGTAGGGAAGCCCGCCTTCCCCAGGGACCATTCTCTGTAGCCACAATGCGAGGGCTCAATGTGATTGCCGTGAACGTGATGAAGACGAGTCTCACGGGCTATACCGTCTATGTCACGTCGCTTGCCTATGACAAGCAGGCTCCCCGCAATAAGCAGATACAGCAGTTGGCTGACGCCTATGCCGCTGAACTGGAGCGGATGCTGAGGCGTTATCCCACTCAATGGTATAATTTTTTTGATTTTTGGAATATCAATAAATAATGGAAAATATCGACGTAAACAACCCGAGTGCCGAGTTTCTCGCCACCATCGATATCCACACCCTGCTGCCCCAACAGCCACCTTTTGTCATGGTGGACCGGCTGACGCATTACGACGACCACAGTGTCGCCACTGAGGCGGATATTGCCGACGACAATATCTTCGTGGACAATGGTGTATTCAGTACCACGGGCATGATAGAGAATATCGCGCAGACCTGTGCCGCACGCATTGGTTATGTGAACAAATATATCCTTAAGAAAGGAGTACAGATTGGCGTCATCGGTGCTGTGAGAAAGTTGAAGGTCATGGGACATCCTCATGCCGGAGATACCATCGTGACCACAGTCGACATCATCGAGGAACTGCTCGGTATGACACTCGCCATGGCCACCATTACCAGAAACGGTGAGGCTCTCGTGAAGACGCAGATTAAGTTGGCGGTGAAGTAAGTTTTTGAGTTCATTTTGAGTTCTTAAGTTTGTAAGTTTATGAGTTTTTGAGCTCATTTTGAGTTCTTAAGTTTATGAGTTCTTGAGTTTTTGAGCTTTTAAAATGATGAGTTCATAAGTACTTGAGCTCTTAAGATGATTTGAAGATATTAAAAGAGGTTAGCTAGAAATGAGCGAGTTAAAAGCTTCCAAACAATTCGATATAAGGTTCAGCGAGGTAGACTCGATGAAGGTGGTATGGCATGGTTCCTACGTCACTTACTTCGAGGATGCGCGGGAGGCCTTCGGGGCTAAATACGGGTTGGACTACATGAACTACCTCAACCACGATTGCTATGCCCCCATTGTGGAGGAAACGATTCATTATCATAAATCGTTGCGCTATGGCAGCAAGCCGCGCATCGATATCATCTACCGTCCCACCCGCGCTGCGAAAGTAGTCTTCGACTATGAAATCTACGACACGGAGTCTGGCGATTTGGTCGCTACGGGCCATACCGTACAGGCATTCGTCGACACCAACTATCAGCTCATGCTCTATAGTCCTGACTTCTACGTGGAGTGGCAAAAGAAATGGAAGGTCTTTGACAAATGATACGCGTTGCAGCCCATAACATATTGTCGCCCCTCGGCGGTACTACGGAAGCCAATCTGACTGCCGTACGCAGGGGGTGTTCTGCCATTCATCGATGGGAGAACCGATGGGGTGTGCCCCAGCCGTTTATGGCCTCGTTGTTCAGCGATGAGCAGACGGCGGAGTGGCAACAGACGGGACTCACCCGCTTTGAGGCATTGGCCGTGACTTCCATTAGGCGCGCTGTTGCTGATTGGCTGCAAGAGGGCGGAACAGAGGCTGAGTTGACGGGCGACCGCACGGTCCTCATCCTCAGCAGTACGAAAGGCAACGTGGGAGAGATGGGCAAAGAAAATGTCGACGAGGCTTGTCTGAGCCTTGGCCACAGTGCTGCCGTCATTGCCCGCGAGGTGGGTATCACAACACAGCCCATCACCGTCGACAACGCTTGCATCTCGGGCGCATCAGCCATCATCTTTGCCTCGCGTCTACTGCGTATGGGCTGCTTCGACCATGCCGTGGTCTGTGGCTGTGAGGTGCAGAGCCGGTTCATCATCTCAGGTTTTCAGTCGCTCAAGGCCATGTCGGCCGAGCCCTGCCGGCCGTTCGACATCGACCGCATGGGAATGAATGCCGGTGAGGCTGCCGCTACAGTCATCCTCACCCGTAGTGAAGATAACCGATTGCCTTGGCATGTCGTGGAAGGTGTGATGCGCAATGATGCCCATCATGTCAGCGAGCCGTCGATGACAGCAGAGGGAGCATGGCGTGCTTTGCGCGCTGTGACAGATGATGTCGACCCTGACCGATTGGCTTTCATCAGCGCCCATGGCACGGCCACGATGTTCAACGACCAGATGGAGGCAGTCGCCATCGACCGTGCAGGACTCGGAAAAGTGCCCGTCTGTGCGGTGAAAGGCAATTACGGTCATACGATGGGCGCGTGTGGAGTACTCGAGACCATCCTCTCCATGGCAGCCGTCGACAAAGGCATCGTTCTGCCGACCAAAGGTTTTGAGGAACAAGGTGTCTCCAAACCTATCCTCGTGACAAGAAAGGAACAACCGACGACAAAGCTGTCGTTCATTAAGATGCTCTCTGGTTTTGGAGGAGGCAATGCCGCATTGCTGATGAGCAAGGACAGTCGGCTACAGACCAAGTCTTCAGATATGGGCAGCCACAGCAGACGCCATACGGTTATTGTCAGTTCCGATGGAGTGACCGTTGACGGTCGTCCGCTGGAAGTGCAAGCCAAAGGCAAGGCGATGCTGACGGAAATCTATAAGCAACGCATCGGCAACTACCCGCGGTTCTACAAGATGGACATGCTCAGCCGGCTGGTTTTCATCTCCGCCGAACTGTTGCTGAAAGCGGAACAGGCATCCAATAGCGTGGCTGACGGGCAACAGCAAGAGACCGACACGCGGGCCATGATGTTCGTGGGACACAGCGGGTCAATCTGTGCCGACCGCAACTACTGGCAGACCATCTGCCGTGACGACGACTATTATCCCAGTCCCGAGCGCTTTGTCTACACCTTGCCCAACGTGGTGATGGGCGACTTGGCCGCTCACAATCATTACCATGGTGAGACGTCGTTCTTCTTCCTGCCCCGGCGCGACGATGAGGCCGTCAACAGGATTCTCCAGTCTGCCTTTCTGGATCCTGATACGCAGAGCGTCATCGGCGGATGGGTGGACGCGCCGGACGAGAATCACTTTGAAGCTGAAGTAAGTATAATCACATAAAATATAATAATATAATAATAGACTATGGACGAATTGATCAACGAACTGAAGAAGCAGATCATTGAGGCCCTCAACCTGGAGGATATGAGCCCCGACGATATCGATGCCGATGCACCTCTCTTTGGCGAAGGCCTCGGACTGGACTCCATCGACGCCCTTGAGCTGATTGTGCTCATGGAGAAGCAATACGGCATACGTTTGAACAGTCCTGCTGAGGGTAAGGCCATCTTCAAGAGTGTGCGTACGATGGCTGACTATGTCAGCAAGAACCGGAAGAAATAATGCTGCAACCGGTTGCTATAACGGGAATGGGCATCGTCTGCGCCATTGGCAATGACGAAGCCGAGGTCGCCAAGGCCCTGACGGCAAGACAGTCGGGCATTGGCGAGATGCGCTATCTGCAGTCGGCTCACCACGAACTGCCCGTCGGCGAGGTGAAGATGAGCAACGATGAGATGAAGCGACAGCTCGGCATCGACGTCCACCGCGAGGTGAGCCGTACGGCGCTGATGGCGATATTGGCCGTTCGTCAGGCTTTGACGCAGGCTAAAGTGGGACGTGACAGCGCCCGGCGCATCGTCCTCATCTCCGGCACTACCGTGGCCGGCATGGACATCACCGAGCAATCGTTCCGAAAGATGATGGAACAGGGTGTTGCGAGCGAGGCCATCGAACATCACGACGGTGGAAGCAATACCGCTGACATTGCCGGCTACTTCGGTCTCTTCACCGACTATACCACCATCTCCACCGCCTGCTCGTCGGCCGCCAACGCGCTGGAACTGGGAGCAGACATGCTCAAGGTGGGTGATGCCGACATCGTTGTGGCCGGTGGAACAGAGGCCTTGTCGAAGTTTCATCTTAATGGCTTCAATTCGCTGATGATTCTCGACCAAAAGCCCTGCCGGCCCTTCGACAAGGCGCGGGCTGGTCTCAACCTCGGAGAGGGAGCAGCCTTCGTGGTCATGGAGCGGCAGGATGAGGCGTTGCGGCGGGGCGTTGATGCCCAAGCTTACCTCACGGGCTATGGCAATGCCTGCGACGCTTTCCATCAGACGGCATCGTCGCCGGATGACGTGGGCGCCCAACTGGCTATGCGTCAGGCTCTGGACATGTCTGGATTAAGAGCAGACGACATCCAGTGGGTACATGCCCACGGGACAGGCACTGTCAATAACGATGAGAGTGAGGCACGTGCCATCCGTCAGGTCTTCGGCAACGCAATGCCGCCTGTGTCCAGTACAAAGGGCTTCACGGGTCACACGACAAGCGCTTCGGGCAGCATCGCCGCCATCATCAGTATCATCGCCATGCATCATCGGTTCATCCCTGTCAATATGGGTTGGCAACAGCCGATGGACGATGGATTAGTTCCCTATATGGGCGTGGAGCAGACCTGTCTTCACTGTGTAATGGTCAACTCGTTTGGTTTTGGCGGTAACGACTCGTCGCTTATCCTCACCGACCATCCCACCGACGCTCCACAACCGGCAATCCTCGATGACAGCCTGATAGAGGAAGTGGCGCGGGTAGAGAATGATGACCCTTCGACGTTGTCTGCCATCAAACAGTTTGTCAAACCCATGGAAGCACGCCGCATGGGCAAACTGATGAAGAGTTCTTTGCTCACAGCGCTGCAAACTCTTCAGCAGGCCGACGTGGCAATGCCCGACGCCATCATCACCGGCACCGAATGGGGATGTATGGAGAATAGCGAGCAACTCTTACAGCAGCTCCTCGAAGGAGAGAATCTGCTCAAGCCCACGCTCTTCATGCAAAGCACGCACAACACATTGAGCAGCGCCATCGCCATCCATCTGAAATGTCATGGCCCCAACGTCACATTCACACAGAAGGACCGCTCGATGGCATGGGCTGTCTATCAGGCCAGGCTCCTCATGCGACTGGGCCGTTGCAGGACGGTGCTCGTGGGATGCTATGACGAGAGTACGGAGCTTTTCAACCGAATTCTCCAGCAGATGGGGAATAATCCACTGCCCACCATAAATTCCACGGCTATCGTATTAAAAACGAAAGGAGATTGACAGATGACATCGATATATAGGATATTACCCTTGGCACTGTTGCAGAGCGCGCTGCTCGCTGGCGGACAGGTGTTCCTGAAGTTTGCCATGATGAAGATGCAACCCTTCAGTTGGACATGGTCGTTCTTTGGCAGGCTGCTTGTCAATTGGCAGTTTGCCGTCTGCGGTCTTTGCTTCCTGGTGGCTTCGTTGTTGTGGATATACATGCTCAGGGTGTTTCCGCTCAGCATTGCTTATCCACTGTCGTCTCTCAGCTATGTCTTTGGTATGATTGCCGCCATCGTCTGCTTTCACGAGCAGGTAGATATTGTGAAATGGATAGGTGTAGGCCTGATTATGGCCGGATGTTGTCTGATAGCAAAATAAAACTAAGTAGAATGCTAATGGAAAGAATGAGAAACAAAATCATTTTATTGACCCTGTTGCTGACAGCGATGGTTCTGTCGGCGCGTGCTCAAAACTATACAGCAGCGCAGGTGAGGCAGATTATCAATGCCTCCACTGCCAAGATGCGTACCCTGCAGTGTGACTTCACGCAGACCAAGAGCCTTTCCATGCTCAAGAGCAAGGTGGTCTCCAGAGGTCACATGTACTACAGTCAACCCAACAAGCTACGTTGGGAATATACTTCACCTTACACCTACACCTTCGTGCTTAACGGTCAGACGGTAGTCATGAAGAATGCCAAAGGCCGAACGAGCGTCAGCGTGGCACAGAGTAAAATGTTCAAGGAGGTGACGCGCATCATGATGAGCAGTGTGGTAGGCAGTTGCTTGTCGAACAATCGCGATTTCCGTGTGTCCTTGCAAGGGCAGGGCAACAGTTGGAGAGCCCTGTTGACGCCTAAGCGCAACCCCATGAAGCAGATGTTCAAGACTATCACCGTCTATTTCGATATGCGGAAAGCGATGGTATCGAAAGTGAAGATGGTAGAGAAGAACAACGATACGACAGTCATCACGCTGCAAAACGCAAAGACCAATGGTGCGATCAATGATAAGATCTTTAATCTATAGTCTGCTGGTCTCGCTGATGATGAGCATCGGTCTGCAGTCGGCCTGCGCCCAACAGGACAGCCTTCGCTATCCTGCCAACGATGGCGACCGCATGACCTGTTCGGTGTTTATCAAGAGCCAGCGGGGAGACATCAGCGGCGTATGCGTCCTGCTCAATGAGGCCGGTAGCATCAAAGGTGCCATCGTCAACGAGTTTGGCGTTACGGCTCTCGACTTTACCTACAATCCCGACAAGGACAAGGTAGAGCTCAATCATGTCATCGCCATGCTTGACAAGTGGTATGTGCGAGGAGTGCTGCGCGAGGACATCCGTCAGCTGCTTGGTCAGTTGCGGCAGGGTAGGGACCAGTATGTTGACGAGCGATACCATATCACTTACCAGCTCGTTCCTATTGCGGAAGATAAAGATTTAGAAGATAATAATTCAGAAGATAATGATACTGAAGAACCAACTCTACAAGATTGAGAACAAACAGGTGGATGGAGACTCGGCAAACTATGTCGTTGGTCTCAACAGCGACTGTTTCATCTATAAGGCCCATTTTCCCAACAACCCCATTACGCCCGGCGTGTGCATTGTGCAGACGGCGCGGGAGCTGCTGGAGGACATTGTGGGCAGACCCTTGGAGATTACCGAGGCCAAGGATGTGAAGTTTCTCAATATCCTCTCGCCCAACGACCACAAGCAGGTGACGTTCAGCTTCTCTGATATCATTGTGGCAGCCGACAGCGTGAAGGCCAAAGTCACTGTGGCCAACGGTGAGACAGTGTTTACAACGATAGCATTCACTTGCGCATGAATCAGTCCGACGTCAGAGCATTGCTTCACAGACGTGGCATCTGTGTCATCATCCCTACATATAATAATGTAGGGACGGTGGGGCGTGTGGTGTCCGACGTGCTGGACTATTGTCAGGATGTGTTTGTCGTTGATGACGGCAGCACCGACGGGACGACGGCCGTGCTGCAGACTATCGCCGGCATTCATCACATCCATTACGACCGCAACCGTGGCAAGGGACATGCGCTGAAGGTCGGTTTCAAGGCCGCATTGGAAGCGGGCTTTGCCTATGCCATCACGATGGATGCCGACGGACAGCATTCGGCCAGCGACATCCCCGCTTTCCTCGATGCCAACCGCCGATGGCCCGGCTCGCTCATCCTGGGCAGCCGGAGCGTCAGGGGAACGGCAGAGGCCAAGGGCAGCAGGTTTGCCAACAGCTTCTCCAACTTCTGGTTCTGCGTGCAGACCTTCCATCGGCTCAGCGACACACAGACCGGCTTCCGTCTCTATCCTTTGAAGCGGCTCTATGGCTATCGGCTCATCACAGCCCGCTACGAGGCTGAGCTGGAATTGCTCGTCTTTGCCAGTTGGCATGGCGTGGCGCTGCACAGCATCCCCATCAACGTCTATTACCCGCCCAAGGAGGAACGGGTCAGCCACTTCCGTCCCGGCTTGGACTTCACGCGCATCAGCATTCTCAACACTTTCCTTTGCATTCTGGCGCTGGTCTATGGATTGCCCCTCTTCCTGTTGAGGACGGCAGCGACCATACTGCGCATGCTGGCTGCGATTCTGCTGCTTGTCTTGCCATTGGTCTGTATCTTCACGCCAATGGTTAAGATTTACTTCAGCATTGGTAAAGCGACGGAGGCGAAGCAGCGGTGGCTCCATCGGCTGATGTATCGTGTGTTGCGCTTCGCGGCACTGGTGATTGGCGCTTTGGGAGTAAGGTTTCGCAATCACATTTCTTCTGACACCGACTTCACCCAGCCGTCGGTCATCATCTGCAACCATCAGTCGCAGTTGGATCTCATTTATCTCCTGACCCTGACGCCTCGTCTTGTCTTCCTCACTAACGACAGGATATGGAACAATCCGTATTATGGATTCATTATCCGCCATGCGGAATATTATCCCGTCTCCCGCGGCATTACAGATCTCATGCCCCATTTCGAGTCGCTGGTGAAAAGAGGATACAGCATCGCTATCTTTCCCGAGGGCACTCGTTCGGCCGACCTGCAGATAGGCAGTTTTCATCGTGGCGCGGCTTTCGTTGCCGACGAGCTGGGCATCAACATCAAGCCATTGCTGCTTTATGGAACGGGCAGGGCACTGCACAAGCATTCGATCGTCTTGCATAGCAACAAAGTATGCCTCGAATCCAAACCTGTCATCACACCCGAGGAGTTACAGACCAAAGGCGGACTCAAACAGCAGACGCGTTATCTGCAGGATATGTATGCCGACTGGTTGAGCGAGGTTTCTGACAAGATGGATAGGGAGGTTTAATAACATTGACATTGAAGCAAACGCAACGCATAATCCAGATTCTACTTCTGTTGTTTCTGACACAAGCAACGAAGGCTTTCTCCCAAATCAATATCTGGGAGGGGACCGACGTGGGGCATCGTGTGATGATGACGCCCTATCTTGCGCCAGGCGACCATCGTCCTGCCGTCATCGTCTGTCCTGGCGGCAGCTATTTCTGGCACGATATGGTCAATGAGGGCGACTCTGTAGGCCGATGGTTGCAGCGCAATGGCATCTCCGCCTTCGTCTTGCGCTATCGCACAGCCTACGTCCCGGCTTTCATCTTCCACTATCGTCTTCTGTTTCATGGCAATCGCCATCCTGATCCCATCAACGACCTTCGTCAGGCGCTCCGCTATGTGCGCAGTCATGCCCGCCAGTTTGGCGTCGATACGACCCGTCTGGGCGTGATGGGCTTCTCGGCAGGCGGCCATCTGGCGATGAGCAGCGTGGAACTCTTGCCCAAGAGCGAGTGGCCGGCCTTCGTGGCTCCCATCTATCCGGTGGTGACCATGAGCGCGGACTGCGTTCACAAGCGGTCGCGGCGTGGACTGCTCGGAGACAGCCGTGAGCACAACCGCCGGCTGCAAGACTCGTTGTCGCTCGAGCGGCATGTGCCGGCCGACTGTCCGCCGGTGTTCCTGCTCAACTGTAAGGATGACCCCATAGTGGACTATCACAACTCGGAATTGCTCGACTCCGCACTGACGGCCCGGCACGCGCCTCATATCTACATCCAATACAAGACCGGGGGTCATGGTTTTGGCGCATCAAGCAAGGAAGGAACAGCCGAAAGCCGACAGTGGCGCCAGCGATTCCTAGTGTGGCTGCATGGCATCTTTGCAGAGAGCGACGTTGACATATATAATAAGGAGACGAAACAATGAGCAGACTGGTATTACGACTTTTCGATTATTTCTGTAAGCACCGTGCCCTGTTATGGTCGCTGCTGGTGGGCTCAGTGCTGTTGTTGGGCTTACTCATTTTCCACATTCAGTTCAAAGAGGACATCACCGACTTTCTGCCATTCGACCAACAGGACCAGCAGGCGATGAAAATTTATCAGAATCTCTCTGGGGCCAATAAGATTGTTGCGCTCATTGGAGGTAAGGATAATAATGAGAAAAGTCCGTCGGCTGATGAGCTTGTTGAGGCTGCCGATGAATTCAACGAGCAGTTGGTAAAGGCGGGTGTCGATCAGCAACTGATACAAAACCAGGTGGACCTTGATGCTGTAAGCGGAATGGCGGAGCAGGTCTACGACAACATTCCTTATTTTCTGACGGATAAGGACTATCAACGGATGGACAGTCTGCTGTCCACTCCCGATTATCTGAAGCAGCAACTGACCAAGGACAAGCAGCTTCTGCTCCTTCCCTCTGCGGGAATGCTGTCGGAGAACATGGGAAAAGACCCCTTCGGCTTGTTTACCCCCGTCGTCCAGCAGCTGACCCAGCAAAGGGGACAGGCCAACTATGAGCTCTATGATGGTTATATCTTCACGCCCGATATGAAGCGTGCTGTCACAGTCATCACATCGCCCTACGGATCGAGTGAGACAGAACACAATGGAGCGTTGGTGGCGCGCATCAATAAGGCTTGCGACAGCGTCATGGCCCATCACCCGTCGGTAGACATCACTCTTACGGGCGGACCAGTCATAGCCATGGGCAATGCCAAGCAAATCAAGACAGACAGCATCCTCTCAGTGGCCATTGCCGTGGTGCTCATCATGTTGTTGCTCATTGTGACCTTCCACAGCCTGCGCAACATCCTGCTCATCGTCGTCTCAATAGCCTGGGGCTGGCTCTTCGCTATGGGCGCATTGTCGTTGGTCGACAGCCACCTGTCCATCATCGTCATCGGCATCTCGTCGGTCATCCTGGGTATCGCCATCAACTATCCCTTGCATCTCATCGCCCATCTGGCCCATACGCCCTATCTGCGCAAGGCCTTGAAAGAGATAGTCATGCCATTGGCAGTCGGTAACATCACGACCATTGGCGCTTTCCTTACCCTCGTGCCGCTGAAGTCTATTGCCTTGCGCGATCTGGGCTTATTCGCAGCCTTCCTGCTGTTGGGCACGATACTCTTCGTGATGCTTTTCCTTCCTCACCTGGTTAAGCCCGCAGTCCGTCAGCAGGAAGGCACACCCTTCCTTAGCCGACTGAGCAACCTCAATATGGACCGCAAGAGATGGCTCATGGCTTTGGTGGTGCTGTTGACCATTCCTTTGGCCTGGTACAGTACGCAGTGCAGGTTTGATACCAACCTCACCCACATCAATTATATGTCGGATGACCAGCAGTCGGCCATGCGCACACTTGCCAAAATGAACCATGAGAATGCGGGCGTGAAGACAGTCTATGTCGTATCGTCGGGCAGGAACATGGATGAGGCTTTGGCTGTCAACGAGCGCACGATGGGCAGAGTGGACAGCGCCCATGCCGACGGACTCTGCAGCAGTGTCAGGAGTTGCTATCCCTTCCTCTGTTCTCAGGTGGAACAGCAGTGGCGGTTGGCCCGCTGGCAGACCTTTGTGAGGCAGTATCGCACGAGACTGGAGCAAGCCATTTCGCAAGATGCTGTGGCACAGGGGTTCGATGCGCAGGCCTTCGACGACTTCATCCAGATTATCTCCAACGACTATAAGCCACAGTCTGCCAGCCATTTTGAAGCATTAAGGCAGGGCGTGTTCAGCAATAGAATCTATTTTGATGACAAGGCAAAGACTTACAATGTCATTGCCGAACTGTCGGTGCCGGAAGCAAAGATGAGCCTATTGGACCATCGGCTAAGTGAGGCCAAGGACGGTAAAAGCTATCACTTCGAGATAGGACAGCTCAACAGCGTGATGGCCAACAACATCAACAATGAGTTCAACTATATCGGTTGGGCCTGCGGACTCATCGTCTTCCTCTTTCTTTGGTTTGCCATGGGCAATATGGAGCTGGCAGCGCTCTCGTTCCTCCCCATGGCTGTCAGTTGGATATGGATATTGGGCATCATGGGATTGCTGCATATCGACTTCAACATTGTCAATATCATTCTCGCCACGTTCATTTTCGGCCAGGGCGACGACTATACCATCTTTATGACCGAGGGATGCCAGTATGAGTATGCCTATGGCCGCAAGCTGTTGGCTGCTTATAAGAACAGCATCCTCATATCGGCGCTCATCATGTTCATCGGTATGGGCACGTTGATCATCGCCCGTCATCCGGCCCTGCATTCGTTGGCTGAAGTGACGATTGTCGGCATGTTCTCCGTTGTGCTGATGGCTTATCTCCTTCCGCCGCTGATCTTCCGCTGGGTGACTACGAAGGGAGGCGAACTGCGCCGTCGCCCGTTGACGTTCAAGTCTATCCTCATGCCCCGCCGATATCCTCAGGAATGTGCGTTGGGACAGGCTGAAGCGTCTTATGTCGGCTACGTGCTCGACGTCTATTATTATTGTGGAACGGACATCGTAAGAAGGGTGAAACGGGCCACAGCCGATTATGCGGCAAGCATTCGTCAGGGTGACCGCATTGTCGTGGCGGGCGGCAACTATGGAAGCGTGGCCCTGATGATGGCCTTGGCTCATCCCGACAAGACCGTGGTGGCGCAGACCATCGATGATGACGACCGGGCCGTGACCGAGCGTATGGCCTGTCGCATTGCGCCTAACATCGTGCTGGAGAGCAAAAAGGAAGACGGAAAGGAGAACGGAAGATGAATGCAGTATTGGGAGGAATGAAATATAGAAAACGGCTCTTGCTTTGCATGATAGCCTTGCTCTGTGGCATCTTTATGGCCAAGGCGCAGACTTTCGGCAGCGTGCTGACACTCAACCGTAACCATACGGTCTCGGTTTCTGCGCGCTTTCACGATGCCGACGATGTTTATCTGATAGGCTCGCTGGCGGTGGAAATCAAGCGGTCGAACATATTTACCATGCTCAAGATTAATAAGGTGTTGGGTAAGGACAACAAGGTGTCGCTCGACGATGAGGACGATTCGGTCTGGACCTACACGTCGAAGCCGTTGCCTTCTGACTTCTACACCTACGCCTTCGACGTGGATGGGGTGGACACGCTCGATAAGAGCAATGCCAATCAGGTGCGCGACGTGGACACGTGGTACAACTGGTTCATCATTCCAGGTGGCGTGGGCGACTACTATGCCGACCGCTCCAATGTTGATCATGGCAAGGTGGAGGCAGTGTGGTATCCTTCCCGTCTGTCGGGACTGCCCCGCCGGCGCATGATGGTCTATACGCCGCCACGCTACGACCGTGCAAGACGTTATCCCGTGCTCTATCTTTTGCATGGTTCAGGCGGCGACGAGAAGTCGTGGCTCACGCTGGGCCGTGTGGCTCAGATTATGGACAATATGATAGCGGAGCACAAATGCCAGCCGATGATTGTCGTGATGCCCAACGAGATTGCCGACCGCGCCGCCACTCCCGGGGAGGATCCTTACAATAATACGCCGGCCAAGGGCATGGCCATAGAGTCGATGTTCGGCACGGTGGAGACAGCGTTCTTACCGGAAGTCGTCAACTATATCGACCGCCATTATCCCACATTGGCCGACAAGGCGCATCGCGCCATCGCAGGACTGTCGCTCGGCGGTATGCATGCGCTTTATATCTCGGCCAACAATCCACAGAGTTTCGATTACGTCGGTCTGTTCTCTGCGCAAGTCGACAACAAGTTTGCATCCCCAGACCACTTGCGCAAGATTCGGCAGACGGGCAACCAGGTCAGCGTGTTGGGAGATTTGATTCCGGCGCTGTCGAGAAAGGGACTTGGCCGACAAGCAGTGCAGATCAAGCAATATGTCGATTCGGGACACGTGGAAATCTACGACAGTCTGGATGCCAAGTTGCAGCAGCAGTTCGCCGTGGCGCCTAAGCTCTATTACATCGCCATAGGCTCTTCCGACTTCCTGTTGAAAGACAACAATGCGCTGTGTGCAAAACTTGCCGCTGCCCATTACCCCTATGTCTATAATCCCAGCGAGGGAGGTCACGAGTGGAGCAACTGGCGCAAATACCTCCTCGACTTTCTCCCCCGGTTGTTCAAAGAATAAATATAAGAACTATAGAAATCATTACGAATAAAGCAAATCTAAATAGCTAAAAAAATGAAAGAAGAAATTCGTCAAATCATAGAAGAACTCTTGCCGCTGGTGAATGTCGATGCCGACTTTCTCTTTGCCGAGCTTGACTCACTGGGTGTCACCGCCATCCTCATGGCCTTGTCGCAGCGCTATGGCGTAGACTTGGAGTCGGAGGATGTGACGCCGAAAAACTTCAAGAACCTTGACAGTCTTGTCGCACTTGTCCAGCGTAAACAATGCTCTGCAAAATAGAAGATTATGTAGCCCTACATGCCAAGGAGACGCCCGGCAAAGTTGCCGTCGTTGACCATGGCTCGACCTACACCTACGCAGAACTGTGGAGAATGGTGGAGGATGAGGCTCACCGCCTTCAGTGTAGAGGGACGGAAGAAGGAACGTGTGTCTTCTTCCATACAACACAGAACGTAAGCTTCCTCGTCTCCTATATGGCCATTCATCTCGTTGGAGCTGTGGCAGCTCCATTGGGAAGTGATGTCTCTGAGGAGGAATTGGAGGGCCTTTGCCATCGCTACTCGTCCGTCAGGCTGTCAGGTGATATAGCCGACGTACTTTTCACCACGGGCACGACCGGCGGGCAGAAAGGCGTAATGTGCTCCCGTCGTGCATTGCTGGCTGATGCCGACAACCTCATCGACGCGCAGGGCTTTTGTGCCGATACCGTCTTTGTCATTGCAGGTCCTCTCAATCATATCGGCAGTCTGTCGAAGATGTGGCCCGTGTGGATGGAGGGCGGCACCTTGATTCTGCTCGATGGCATGCGCGACCTCGATGCCTTTTTCCACGCCTTCGACTATCCTGGCAGTAAGATGGCTACGTTTCTCGTTCCTACTGCCATCGAGATGGTGCTGCGCTTTGGCCGCGACCGGATGGCGCGACTGGCCGATCGCATCGACTTCATCGAGACAGGGGCGGCGCCCATCAGCCAGATGTGCATGGAAGAGCTCTGTCAGACCTTGCCTCATTCGCGGCTTTACAACACGTATGCCTCCACGGAGACAGGCATCGTCTGTACTCACGATTTTGGTCATGGCATCCGTGACCCGCACTGTCTTGGCCGGCCCATGAAGCACGCTACGCTTCGTATCACGACGGAGGGACGGATAGCATGTAAGGGCGACATGATGATGAGCGGGTATATAGGCAACGACATGCTGACCCGGGAACGGATGAGAGATGGCTGGATTGTCACTGAGGATATGGGCGAGATTGATGCCGAAGGCCGGCTTCTTTTCAAGGGACGCTCGGGCGAGATAATCAATATTGGCGGCTATAAGGTGTCACCCATGGAGGTGGAACAGGCTGCCCGCAATATCGAGGGGATAGAAGATTGCGTGTGTGTTGCCGCCGAGTCGCCATTGCTGGGCAGAACGCTCAAGCTCATCTATTCGACGACGACAGGCGAGGCTTTGCCAAAGACGATGATAGCCCGCACGCTGGCACAGAAACTTGAGCGATACAAGGTGCCGATGCTCTATGAGCACGTGGCACAACTGCATTATACTTTCAACGGTAAGATAGACCGTAAATATTATCATGCATTAGTCCAAAGCTAACTATGGCTATGGGCTTATGATGCATTTTCCCCTTCGCAAGGACAGGCGCTATGATAACTTTGGAATAAGCGGCTGGTAGCATGCGTACCACCGAGTGGTACTGTTACCGTCGAGCGGTAATCCGTTTACCACCGAGCGGTTATACTGTCTTTTATCGGTAAATGCTGAAGGATGTGCCATAAGTGACGCCCTTGTGGCTGTTCGGATTATTCGTTATTATTCGGGACAAGTGAAAAAGTCCGTGGATAATTTTATAGGAAAATACTTCATTTCCAGCTCAAGGCTATCGCCTGCAGTCGGCGGGTGGAGGAACTGGTT